>NZ_DALZCD010000369.1:0-3282 GCF_031978025.1 Erwinia sp. | reverse complement strand
TGCAGTAATGTCACCGAATAAAAAAGCCTGCATCATGCAGGCTTTTTTTACGTTGCGGCGGATTAGGGACTTCACATCCGCTTAGTGGTATTTACAGCACGGCGACAATCGCTTCGCACAGGGGCGCCATGTTGTCCGGCGTCATTCCCGCTACGTTAACACGGCCTGAATTAACCGCATAAACGCCAAACTCTTCCCGCAGCCTGATCACCTGATCTTTGGTCAGGCCACTAAAAGAGAACATGCCATTTTGATTGATGATAAAGCTGAAGTCGCCTTTTGCCCCTTTTTCCTGCAGGGTATTGACGAACAGCTGGCGCATGCGATGAATACGCTGTCGCATATCGGTCAGTTCCTGCTCCCACAGGGTGCGCAGTGAACTGTTGCTCAGTATAGTGGCGACCACAGCTGCACCGTGCGCGGGTGGGTTGGAGTAGTTTGCACGGATCGTCGCTTTAACCTGGCTGAAGGCCGTATCAGCAGTATCGGCCGTGTTGGCGACCAGAGTGAAAGCGCCTACGCGCTCATTATAGAGGCCGAAATTCTTAGAATAAGAACTGGCGACGATCAGCTCCTGATGGCCGGCAGCGAAAATACGCAGGCCTTCTGCATCCTCTTCCAGACCACGAGCAAATCCCTGATAGGCAAAGTCGAACAGCGGCAGCCAGCCTTTTTCCAGCGACATATCGGCCAGTTGCTGCCACTGTGCGGCCGTAGGATCGATACCGGTAGGGTTATGACAGCAGCCATGGAACAGCACAATATCGCCCGCTTGCGCTTCACGTAGCGCGCCCAGCATCCCTTCAAAATCCAGCGAATGGCTGGCTGCGTCGTAATACTGGTATTCACAGACTTCCAGTCCGGCAGACTGAAACACATTTTTATGGTTAGGCCAGCTGGGATTACTGACCCAGATGCGTTTCGCACCGGTTTGCGTGGCGATAAAATCTGCGGCCACGCGCAGCGCACCCGTACCGCCAGGCGTTTGCGCCGTGCGTGCGCGCTTATCGCGCAGGATCGCATTGTCCGCACCAAACAGCAGCTCTTGTGTGCATTTGCCAAAATCGGCCAGGCCATCAATGCTCAAATAATTTTTGGTCGTTTCATTTTCCAGCAGATACTGCTCGGCTTTTTTCACGCTGGTCAATACCGGCGTTTTACCGGTTTCGTCCTTATAAACGCCAATACCAAGGTTGATCTTGTCAGGGCGGTCATCCGCGCGAAAAAGGTCGGCTAAGCCAAGGATAGGATCTGCAGGTGCAGCAGCAATGCGTTCAAACATAATGAAAGTCCGTTATAAACTGAAACGAAGTGAGAATTCAGGGTACCGCCACTGTGATAAAAATGCCAACCGTTTGCGTTAAAATCAGTGAAACAGTGCCTTAAGAGAAAGGGGAGACAACCGTTTTCTGACTCACGCAGACAGCTGTGCAAGCACGCTGCTTTTCCGTCAGACAAAAACGACAGCCGGTAAAAGCCTTTTACCGTGATAAAAGCCAGTTTTAGCGTCACGCCAATAACAAACAAGAATCGAGTTGCTTCTCCTTGCGGAGAGCTTTTATTTGATTCCGCACATCTTTTATCTCGCCATAGATATCCTGCAGTCCGTTTCTGATAGCGATGACGTCGCAGCGTAACCAGGTGATATGCATGTCATGTGGAGAAAGGATGAGCCTGTCTTATTCTCTTTTCCCACCGCTAACGCTGCAACCTGAGAGCGTCTACAGAAAAGGACGGTCCATAAAGGTTTTCCTGAAGCTAAATCCAGACTGATTGTTCTACTTCCGCATCTGGCTAACAAATATTTTTAGTTCTTTTCAGCAATGCAGTGGCGTGGCCAAAACTTTTATGAAAAGGAAAATGACATCAGGGATTGCTGGCTTAATTAAATAGCGATTTCCCAGTCAGGGAAGGTGTAGCGGTCACCAGAATGATAAAGCGTAGGAGCGTCAGGGAAGAAAGCGTAAGGGCATCAGGGAAGAAAGCGTAAGGGCATCAGGGAAGAAAGCGTAAGGGCATCAGGGGAGAAAGCGTAAGGGCATCAGGGGAGACAGCGTAAGGGCATCAGGGGAGAAAGCGCAGAGGCATCAGGAGTGAAAAAGCATAGTGGTACCAAAGGAGAGAAAGCGCAGAAGCATCAGGGTGAAAAAGCATAGGACCATGAAGGAGAGAAAATGTAAGGCTGACCGGAGAAGATAGAGAGCAATAAAAAGCGGGGCCAAAGGCCCCGCCAGATCGCGTGAAGCTTGATTAGAACTGGTAAACCAGACCTACAGCCACGGTGTCATCGGTATTCAGACCCAGTGGGTTGTTGTCATCCAGCAGGTTGATCTGATAGTCAACGTAGGTAGACATGTTTTTGTTGAAGTAATAAGTGGCGCCCACGTCAACATATTTGATCAGGTCAGCATCGCCAACGCCTTCGATATCCTTGCCTTTAGACTGGACGTGGCCAAGAGATGGACGCAGGCCGAAGTCAAACTGGTACTGGGCAACCAGTTCAATGTTCTGCGCTTTGTTAGCGAAAGAATTAGAAGTCCATGCCGTGTTATCCACGTCATTAAAGTTACCTTTGTAGGTAATTGGCGTCGCGTTACGGGTCTCACCGTACATCGCTGCCAGGTAGACGTTGTTCGCATCATATTTCAGCGCGGTTGCCCATGATTCAGCACGTTTACCTGCGCCACTGTTAATATCAACCACTTCGGTAGCATCGTTAGGGTTAGTGACGTTACGATTGCCAGAAGACTGTGCATTGGTACGGTCGTAAGAACCGTAAGCCGCGGACACGCCTACACCGATTGGTGAGGTATAGCTGGTAGAAACGGCGTAACCATCACCGTTTGAACGACGAACGTCATCGCGGTCGTTTTTGCCCTGATACTGAAGGGCGAAGTTCCAGCCGTCTACCAGGCCAAAGAAGTTGGTGTTGCGGTAGGTCAGCACGCCAGTGGTACGGCCGCCCAGTACGCCCAGGTCAGAGTAAGCAGAGTCGCCGCCGAATTCTGGCAGCATGTCGGTCCAACCCATTGGATCGTACAGCAGGCTGTAGTTACGGCCGTAGTCGATAGAACCGTACTCAGCGAATTTCAGACCGGCGAAGCCCAGACGGGTTTTGTTGCCGTCCTGCGCGTCGGTGCCGCCTTCGGTATTATTCGTTTGGAAGTTATATTCCCACTGGCCGTAACCGGTCAGCATGTCATTAATCTGGGTTTCACCCTTGAAGCCAAAACGCACGTAGCTCTGGTCACCGTCGTTGCCGTCGTTATCAGAGAAATAATG
>NZ_DALZCD010000368.1:0-3306 GCF_031978025.1 Erwinia sp. | reverse complement strand
CCTTTTACGTTTGGCTTGCCGTCGCCTGCACGCTGATTGCGCTGGGGGGGCTGGTGCTGCACACCTTGATTACCCGTCGACGGCTGCTGGCCGATATCCGGCAGCGCGAGTCGCGGGAACGCCGCATTAAAGCGGCAAAAATCAAAAAGCAGGGAGCACCACTGTGAACACCCGTCGTAAAAACCGTCTGATAGTCGCCATTGCTATCCTGGCCGGGCTCGGACTGGCAACCGCGTTAGTGATGTACGCACTGCGTGCCAATATCGATTTATTTTATACCCCCAGCGAAATCCTGAACGGCAAAGGTGAGCGTCAGGAAAAACCTACGGCGGGCCAGCGCCTGCGCGTCGGCGGCATGGTGATGCCCGGGAGCGTCAGGCGCGACCCGAATACGCTGCAGGTTTCTTTTAAGCTTTACGACGCTAACGGCGTGGTAAGCGTGAGCTATCTCGGCATTCTGCCGGATTTGTTCCGGGAGGGGCAGGGGGTAGTCGCGCAGGGCGTACTGCAGCCCGGTAACCGCATCGAAGCAAAAGAAGTATTGGCAAAGCATGATGAAAAATACACGCCGCCGGAAATAGAGGATGCAATGAAAAAGAACCATAAGATGGCGGTGAACCAGCCATGATGCCGGAAATTGGCAGTTTTCTGCTGGCACTCGGCGTTGCGCTGGCGCTGCTGCTGAGCGTTTACCCGCTGTGGGGCGCCTCCCGTCAGGATACGCGGCTGATGGGGTTGGCCAGGCCGCTGAGCTATGCGCTATTCACCTGCGTGCTGGCCGCATTTGTCGTGCTGGTACACGCTTTTGTGGTGAACGATTTTAGCGTGGCCTATGTCGCCACTAACTCCAATACGCTGCTGCCGGTTTACTACCGTATTGCCGCAACCTGGGGGGCACACGAGGGGTCGCTCCTGCTGTGGCTACTGCTGCTCAGTACCTGGACGCTGGCGGTTGCCTTGTTCAGCCGCGCAATGCCGCTGGATTCCGTGGCCCGGGTGCTGGCCGTCATGGGCATGATCAACCTTGGCTTTTTGCTGTTTATCACGTTGACCTCTAACCCGTTTACCCGCACGTTGCCTGATTTTCCGATCGACGGCAGCGATCTTAATCCGATGCTGCAGGATATTGGCCTGATCTTCCACCCGCCGCTGCTCTACATGGGTTACGTCGGTTTCTCCGTGGCTTTCGCGTTTGCCATTGCCTCGCTGATGACGGGAAGGTTGGATACGGCCTGGGCACGCTGGTCACGTCCATGGACAACGGCGGCCTGGGTTTTCCTGACGATCGGTATCGTGCTGGGCTCAGCCTGGGCCTATTATGAGCTTGGCTGGGGCGGCTGGTGGTTCTGGGATCCGGTAGAAAACGCTTCCTTTATGCCCTGGCTGGCTGGCACGGCACTTATCCACTCGCTGGCGGTAACGGAAAAGCGCGGCACCTTTAAGGCCTGGACGGTGCTGCTGGCGATTACCGCATTTTCGCTTAGTCTGCTGGGGACTTTCCTGGTACGCTCTGGCGTGCTGATTTCGGTGCACTCTTTCGCCTCCGATCCGGCACGCGGCATGTTTATTTTGGCCTTCCTGGTGATCGTTATCGGCAGCTCGCTGCTGCTGTACGCCATCAAGGGCAGCAAGGTGCGCGGTCGCGTACAGAACGAGCTGTGGTCGCGCGAATCTTTCCTATTGGGTAACAATATCCTGCTGATTGCGGCCATGCTGGTGGTATTGCTCGGCACGCTGCTGCCGCTGGTGCACAAGCAGCTGGGGCTGGGCAGTATTTCCATTGGCGAGCCTTTCTTTAATACGCTGTTTACCTGGCTGATGGCACCGCTGGCGCTGCTGTTGGGGATTGGCCCCCTGGTACGCTGGCGTCGCGACGAGCCGCAAAAATTATGGAAGCGGCTGGCGGTCGCGATGCTGGCCACGCTGGTGCTTTCCATTCTGCTGCCGTGGCTGATGCAGGACAGCATTGAAGCGATGACGGTAGTGGGGCTGCTGATGTCGCTGTGGGTCATCTTCCTGACGTTGATGGAGTTACACGAGCGCGCGACCCATCGCCACCGCTTCCTGGTCGGGCTGCGTCATCTTTCCCGCAGCCACTGGGGCATGGTGCTGGGCCATCTTGGCGTCGCTGTGACCGTTATCGGCATCGCGTTCAGTCAGAACTACAGCGTGGAGCGCGATGTTCGTCTGCGTGCGGGCGATGCAGTTGATATCCATAGCTATCATTTTATCTTCCGCGATGTGCGTAATCTCCAGGGCGCAAACTACACCGGTGGCGTAGGCATCATTGATGTGACGCGCAACGGCAAACACGAAGCGACGCTGCACGCCGAGAAACGTTATTACAGCGTGGCGCACACCATGATGACCGAGGCGGCCATTGACGGCGGCTTCACACGTGATCTTTACGCGGCGCTGGGCGAAGAGCTGGAAGATCATTCCTGGGCGGTGCGTATCTATTACAAACCTTTTGTTCGCTGGATTTGGTTCGGCGGCCTGTTTATGGCGGCAGGCGGCATTTTATGCCTGCTCGATCCACGCTATCGCTCGCGTAAAAAGGAGCCAGTATGAAAAAAACGCTCTATATTCCGCTGGTCCTGTTTTTGCTGCTGGCCGTTGCGCTGATGTGGCAGTTAACACGCAATGCCGATGGTGACGATCCAACAAAGCTGGAGTCCGCGCTGGTGGGCAAGCCTGTGCCAGTTTTCCGGCTGGAATCGCTGGAAAGCCCTGGCAAAATTTACGACCAGTCGGTACTGCATGATGGCAAACCGATCCTGCTCAACGTTTGGGCGACCTGGTGTCCTACCTGCCGTGCCGAGCACCAGTACCTTAATTCGCTGGCGGTACAGGGTATTCGTGTCGTAGGACTTAACTATAAGGACGATCGGAGCAAAGCCGTAAACTGGCTTAACTCACTGGGTAATCCCTATGCATTAAGTCTCTACGACGGCGACGGCATGCTGGGGCTGGATTTGGGCGTCTATGGCGCCCCGGAGACTTTTTTAATCGATGGCAAAGGGATTATTCGCTATCGCCATGCCGGGGATTTGAACGACCGGGTATGGAACAGCGAAGTCAGGCCATTATGGGATAAATACAGCAAGGAAGCCGCTCAATGAAACGCATTTTACTTGTCGTCGCGCTGATTTTTTCTTTCAGCGTGCTGGCGGACAATATAGACACCTATCAATTCTCTTCGGTCACTCAGGAGCAGCAGTATCGACATCTTACAGAGTCGTTGCGCTGCCCCAAATGCCAGAACAACAGTATCGCTGACTCGAATGCGATGATTGCCGCCGATAT
>NZ_DALZCD010000367.1:0-3337 GCF_031978025.1 Erwinia sp. | reverse complement strand
GCCAGGTACAATCTCCTGCATCATGCTCACAGCGTACGCTGATTAACATGCAGGCCTGCGCATAGTTCCAGCCGCGAATGCCAATACCCGCCAGCTGGCGGACCTGAGAATTCGCACCGTCCGCACCCACAACCAGCCTGGCGTGGATCGTTTCGCCATCCGCCAGCGTCAGTGCCCAGCCGCCATTGCAGGCCTGCAGCGCCTGTAGCCGCGCAGGCGTATTCAGCGTCACTTCCTGCTGCTGCAGCCGCTGCCAGAGCGCTCGCTGCAGCACGCTGTTCTCTACCATAAAGCCCAGCTCCGGTAATCCCAGTGAGGCAGCGTCAAACCCCACTTTTGCCGTTTGCCATTCCCATGTTTCAAGCTTGCGGTACGGCGCGCTACGCATAGCCTGAACGTGAGGCCACACGTCCAGCTGCTTCAGTAAATCAACCGAAGAGGCGCCCAGCGCGGAAATACGGATATCCGGGTCGCTCTCGGGCAGGAATTCAGCCGGCTCCTGCTTTTCCAACACCGACACCTGAAAGCCCTGAGCCGCCAGTCCGCTGGCCAGCGCCGCGCCTACCATGCCGCCGCCCACAATAGCGACATCCCATTTTTGCATTATTTCTGTCATCATATTTTCCTGTCCAGTGGACATCCTTGCGCTTTATACGGGCTAATTCTGTTACCCTAAGTGTACCGGATTTTTAGCGGCTGTTGAGAAAACGGCAAGGCGCTGGTCACCACAGCGGCAAAGCTTTACAATACGCGCCCTGCATTCTCTCCTGCATGATAAATGGCAACCAGATGACGAAAAAACTTTATATCAAAACCTGGGGCTGTCAGATGAATGAGTATGACTCATCCAAAATGGCTGACCTGTTAAACAGCACCCACGGCTATTCCCTGACGGAAGTGGCGGAAGAGGCCGATGTGCTGCTGCTCAACACCTGTTCCATTCGTGAAAAGGCCCAGGAAAAAGTTTTCCATCAGCTTGGACGTTGGAAAACGCTGAAAGATCGCAATCCCGATGTGGTCATCGGCGTAGGCGGCTGCGTGGCATCGCAGGAAGGCGAGCATATTCGCCAGCGTGCCCATTTCGTCGATATCGTTTTCGGCCCGCAGACGCTGCATCGCCTGCCGGAAATGATCAATACCGTGCGCGGCTCAAAAAGCCCGATTGTCGACATCAGTTTCCCGGAGATTGAAAAATTCGACCGCCTGCCGGAACCGAAAGCAGACGGCCCGACGGCGTTTGTTTCCATCATGGAAGGCTGTAATAAATATTGTACTTTCTGCGTGGTGCCCTACACCCGCGGTGAAGAAGTCAGCCGCCCGAGCGATGATATCCTGTTTGAAATCGCTCAGCTGGCGGCCCAGGGCGTACGTGAGGTCAATTTGCTGGGTCAGAACGTTAATGCCTATCGTGGCGAAACGTTTGACGGCGAAGTCTGCACCTTTGCTGACCTGCTGCGTCTGGTGGCGGCCATCGACGGCATTGACCGTATCCGCTTTACCACCAGCCATCCGATTGAATTTACAGACGACATAATTGAAGTCTACCGTGATACGCCAGAACTGGTCAGCTTCCTGCATCTGCCTGTACAGAGCGGCGCCGATCGTATCCTGACGCTAATGAAGCGCGCCCATACCGCGCTGGAATATAAAGCGATCATTCGCAAGCTGCGCGCGGCGCGTCCTGATATTCAGATAAGCTCTGATTTTATCATCGGCTTCCCGGGGGAAACCCAGCAGGATTTTGAGCAGACGATGAAGCTAATTGGCGAAGTCAATTTTGATACCAGCTACAGCTTTATCTATTCAGCCCGTCCCGGCACGCCAGCGGCGGATCTGCCAGATGACGTACCGGAAGAAGAGAAAAAGCAGCGTCTGTGGATCCTGCAGGATCGCATTAACCAGCAGGCGATGGCATGGAGTCGCCGTATGGTCGGCACCGTGCAGCGTATCCTGGTGGAGGGCACCTCACGCAAAAACGTCATGGAGCTGTCGGGCCGCACAGAAAATAACCGCGTGGTTAACTTTGAAGGCACGCCAGAGATGATCGGCAAGTTTGTGGATGTCGAGATAGTCGATGTTTATACCAACTCGCTGCGCGGCAAAGTGGTGCGCACCGAAGCGGAAATGGGCCTGCGTATCAATGAGTCTCCTGCTTCTGTGATCGCACGCACGCGCAAGGAAAATGAGCTGGGCGTCGGTCTCTTCCAGCCCTGATCCCACCAAACTTTTGCGGCGAATCTCACAGGTTCGCCGCCTGAAAACGCGTACACGGCTTGCTTTCTGCGCACTCTGCCCAAATATCTTCACCTGCGCTTGCGCATTATGGCGTAGCCATAAATAATTCCCATAGGGTCACGACGTTACTGAGGTGACCCGCCTGTGAAAAGCCATCCTCAACCTGGCCCTGAGCGACCCAAAGGATTAGTTTGAATATTGAAACACGCGAAATCACTTTAGATCCTGCTGATAATCATCGCTTACTAAGCCTGTGCGGCCCTTTTGACGACAATATCAAGCAGCTGGAACGCCGGTTAGGCATTGAGATTAATCGTCGTGATAATGCCTTTAAGCTGACGGGTAAATCATTGATTGTCGATGCTGCCGTTCGTATTCTGCGCGACCTTTATGTCGATACGGCCCCGGTACGTGGGCATATCCCGGATATCGATCCTGAACAGATCCATCTGGCGATTAAAGAGAGCCGGGTCCTGGAACAGTCGGCGGACAGCGTGCCTGAATACGGCAAAGCGGTGACTATCAAGACCAAACGTGGCGTCATCAAGCCGCGTACGCCCAATCAGGCGCAGTACGTGGCAAATATGCTCGATCATGATATTACCTTTGGTATCGGCCCGGCCGGTACGGGGAAAACCTACCTGGCGGTGGCGGCAGCTGTAGACGCGCTGGAGCGTCAGGAAGTGCGCCGTATTCTGTTGACGCGTCCGGCGGTGGAAGCTGGCGAGAAGCTGGGCTTCCTGCCTGGTGATCTGAGCCAAAAGGTCGATCCTTATCTGCGTCCTCTGTATGACGCGCTGTTTGAGATGCTGGGCTTCGAGCGCGTGGAAAAGCTGATTGAGCGCAACGTGATCGAAGTTGCCCCGCTGGCCTATATGCGCGGCCGCACGCTGAACGATGCTTTTATTATTCTGGATGAAAGCCAGAACACCACCATCGAGCAGATGAAGATGTTTTTGACCCGCATCGGCTTCAACTCTAAAGCGGTTATTACCGGCGACGTCACGCAGATTGACCTGCCGCGTAATCTGAAATCGGGCCTGCGCCATGCGATTGAAGTGCTTGCCGACGTGGAGGAGATTAGCTTTAACTTCTTCCACAG
>NZ_DALZCD010000366.1:0-3357 GCF_031978025.1 Erwinia sp. | reverse complement strand
ATGCAAAAATTCCGGGTGCCTCAGCGCAATCTAATCAGCTGTCCTGCGGAGAAAAGCAGAGGCGTACCTGCGTACCGCCGTGCATTTGCTGTCCAATTTCCAGCTGTGCGTTCAGGCTTTTGGCGCGCTCCTGCATTATAGCCAAACCGTAGTGACCGGGTTTGGCCTCGGCCAGGTGGAAACCCTGGCCGTTATCGCTGACTTCAATCTGCAGCCGATCGCCCACGGAAGGCGTGACGCGTACGGCGATCTCGCTGGCCCGGGCATGGCGGATAGCGTTGAGCAGCGCTTCCCGGACTATTTGTAAAACGTGCACCTGCTGTTGCGCATTCAGGCGCTGCGGCCGCGCTTCGTTAATAAACCTGATCTCCGCTTCCGTTTGCCGGTTGAGCTGTGTGATGACCTGTCCCAGGGCTGTAGTAAGATCTGCAGGCTCTACCGACAGGCGAAACGTCGTCAGCAGCTCACGCAGCTGGCGATTGGCTTCGGCCAGCGCCACGTCGATTTCGCCCACGATGGCTGCCTGAGGCGTCTCCTGAACCACCAGGCGTTTCAGGCGCGCCAGCTGAATGCGCAAATAAACCAGCGACTGCGCCAGGGAATCATGCAGTTCTCTGGCAATAGTGGCGCGCTCTTCCATCAGCAGTAAATGGCGTCCTTTTTCTTCAGCCTCATCCAGCTGTAACGAACGGCCCAGCATCGTCGCCAGCCCCTGCATCAGCGACGGTTCGCTGGCGCACGCCTGCCAGCGCAGCATCCCGCCTTCAGGGTGCTCCAGCGGCAGGCTGTGCCAGGCGAGGGAAGGTTCCTCCTTGCCGGCGATCAGCTGCCCGTCCGCGGCATCCAGCGTAATAATAGGCAGCTTTTCATGCTTCCTGGCCAGGTCAAGCACCTGCGCATAGGCTTTATCGTGTCCGCGCAGTATTTCAGAGCATTGATAGAGTAGTTTTAACCGGCGATTTGCCTGACGTAGATCGCTGGTTCGCTCTTTTACTGCCTGTTCAAGCCACAGATACTGTTTTTCCAGGTCGCCCGACAGGCGGGCAAAGGCTTTCGCCAGCAGAGCAATCGCGATAAACCCCAACAGGCAGGCACCCGCTACCAGCTTCATTTTGAGTTCCGCCCAGCGCTGCAGAGCAAGCACAAACCGATCTATCTGCGTGACATACAGGGAGACATGTTGCCGGAAGCGCTGCCCCTCGCCCGTTGTCAGCTCGGGCTGTAGCGCCTGCCAGGTCGTTAACATTTCGTGATAGCGCGCTTTTACGTTATGGGGTACCCAGGCATGCTGGAGCGAAAGCAGGACCGGTGCCTGAATCGACTGCTGATAGCTGAGCATATCGCTGGTCATCGAAGGCGAACGGGTCGCCGCATCCAGCGCCAGGCGGTAGCTTTGCATCCGCAACGAACCGGCCATATTAAGCGCCTCGGCATCGCGCAGGCTGGCTGAAAGGGTCAGCAGCGCCAGAAAAGAACAAAATACGGCCAGCAGCACAATAGCGAAAAGGGCGCGAGCCAGGCTGCGGGTCACGGAACGTTTTAACATAGAAGGCTCCCGTTAAAGGCTATCAGCACAGCGCAGGCAGTAGCGTCTGCTTAATCGGCTCGTCTACCAGGCCAGCCGCAGTATAAGCTGATCCTCACGCGGCGCGGGGTCTGGATGGCAGAGTTTTGCGAAAGATCAAAAGCGTGCGGTGGCGCACTTGCAGCCAGGCGCCGCGGCGGGTAGAGTGAGGAAAACGTCACAGAAAGGCGTTGCATATTAATATAAAGTTACACCCCGCAGAAAAAGTAACTTTCATTGACGCTTCTTTGTATAAATGTTGGTTGCACCCACATTCCTTTAACGCTTTTACCCACTGCTTACCCTGCTTTGCATCCCGTCCGCCATAGTTAACTCCGTATCCCGAATCATGCTATCCGCTATCCCGGATAAGGAGCCTGTTATGAAACTATCTGCAATGATTGCCGCCGCTGTATTAGCCGCCGCGTCATTTTCAACGCTGGCCGCTACCCAGGTCAGTAATGAACAAAGCCAAAATCTGCAACAAATGGGCACGGTTTCTGTCACCGGTGTCCAGGGCTCGCTGGATGACGCCACCGCGCGACTGGCCAAAAAAGCGGAAGAAATGGGCGCCAGCCACTATCGCGTTATCCGTGCCGACACCCCCGGTGACTCCAGCCTGTGGAGCGGCAACGCCGAGATTTACCGCTAGAATTTACCCTGTCCCATGTAGCCTTTCCCTGTTGGAGAACCGATCGCTTAATGCGGTCGGTTTTTTTTTGCCTCCTCTGATGAACGTCACAAAACCTCACGATTTTGGTTACGGATTTTTTGCGTCGGCTTTACAGAACGGTTAGGATGCATCGCCGTGATTTACCCGTTTCCGTAACACAATAATGACAGGAAAAGGGGAAACCGCCCGAACGCCCGTAGGCAACGCAATCGTTTGGTTGGCGCAACAAAAATCAGGTCGCCCGGGAATGGTAGCCGTATCACTGTGGACAGGATAATTAGGAAAGAAAATGAAAGCTGATAAAAAAGCGGTAGCAGACAAGCGCGCCGCAAGAAGACGTTGGTTAAATTCTCATGATTCCGGCTATCAAAAAGCGATGGACAACCGCCATGTGCAGATGATTGCTATCGGCGGGGCTATTGGTACAGGCCTGTTCCTGGGCGCAGGTGGCCGACTGCAAATCGCCGGTCCGGCGCTGGCTATCGTTTACCTGGTATGCGGCATCTTCTCTTTCTTTATACTCCGCGCGTTGGGCGAACTGGTTTTGCATCGTCCCTCCAGCGGCAGCTTCGTTTCTTACGCCCGGGAATTCCTGGGAGAAAAGGCTTCGTACGTCGCAGGCTGGATGTATTTTGTTAACTGGGCAATGACCGGCATCGTGGATATCACCGCGGTAGCGCTTTATATGCACTACTGGGGCGCCTTTGGCGATGTACCGCAGTGGGTATTTGCGCTGGGCGCGCTGGCCATTGTCGGCACGATGAATATGATCGGCGTCAAATGGTTTGCCGAAATGGAGTTCTGGTTCGCGCTGATTAAAGTGTTGGCTATCGCGCTCTTCCTGATTGTGGGCGTGGTGTTTCTTGGCAGCGGCAAGCCGCTGGATGGCAACGCTACCGGCTTCCATTTGATTACCGATAACGGCGGGTTCTTCCCGCACGGTTTGCTGCCCGCGCTGGTGCTGGTACAGGGCGTTGTTTTCGCCTTCGCCTCTATTGAACTGGTAGGGACGGCGGCAGGGGAGTGTAAAGACCCGAAGACCATGCTGCCGAAGGCGATTAACAGCGTTATCTGGCGTATTGGTCTGTTTTATGTCGGATCGGTCGTGCTGTTGGTGCTG
>NZ_DALZCD010000365.1:0-3376 GCF_031978025.1 Erwinia sp. | reverse complement strand
AGTCAGGCTTTCGCACACGGCGCCCATTCACATGGCAAGCCAATGAGCGAAGCCGAACAGCAAGCGGCAGAAGGCATCTTCAACAATCAGGATGTTAAGGAGAGAAGCCTGAAGGACTGGGACGGCATCTGGCAATCGGTTTATCCTTTGCTGATAAGCGGCGAACTTGATCCCGTTTTACAGAAGAAAGCCAAAAAGGATAAAGAAAAGGATTTTCAGCAGCTTAAAGCCTATTATCGCAAGGGATACGCCACTGATATTACCACGCTGGCGATTGAAAATGATTTTATCGAGTTTCGGTATGGTGATAAGACCAGCCGCTGTCGCTATCATTACGCGGGCCATAAGATCCTGACCTATGCGTCAGGTAAGAAAGGCGTTCGCTACCTGTTTGATTGCCCGGACGCCAACAGCACTGCGCCCAAATATGTACAGTTCAGTGACCACACCATTTCCCCGCGCCAGTCGGCACACTTCCATCTGTTTATGGGTAATACCTCTCAGGAAGCGCTGCTAAAGGAGATGGATAACTGGCCTACTTTTTATCCATGGCAGCTGAGCAATGCTCAGGTCGTTGATGAGATGCTGCATCATTAAAAAAAGGCCCGGTATATCCGGGCCTGTTTTTTAGCCGTGAAAAACCGGTAAAAGGCCCAGCCAGCTTAGCGTCCAAGCCAGTACGTTTAGCCCGCCAAATACCATCACGACGATAATCGCTACATTTTGTCTGCCGGCATGCGTAGTGGCTTCAGGAAACTTCCGCTGCGCTTTACGGGCCAACAGCGCCGGGACAATCACCGCCCACAGCGTAGCGAACAGCCCGGCAAAGCCAATAGCGGCGATAAAACCATGCGGAAACCACAGCGAAGCGCACAGCGCAGGTAAAAATGTCAGACACGCCGTTTTAAATCTGCCTGACCGCGTGTCGGCCATTTGTAACCGATCGGCAATAAAATCAAACAGCCCTGCCGTGACGCCAAGAAACGAACAGATCACCGCAAAGTGAGAGAAAACGTCCATCAGCAGCGCCAGGGCGCTAACGTGCAGATAGCCTCTTAAGGCCGACATCAACGCCTCAATATCTCCGCCCGCATCAATAATGGCCGGGAAAGTTGCGCGCGGTAGATTGCCCATCGTGCCGGTTAGCCAGAACACATAGATGACCAGCGACATAAAAGTCCCCAGTATCAGCGCACGGTTTACCTGTTTTTTATCGCCTGCATAGTAGCCAATAAGGCCACTAATGTTGCCATGATAGCCAAAGGAAGCGAGACAGAACGGCAGGACTGCCAGCGTATAGGGCCAGTAAGCCTGTCCCGAAGCACCGCTGTTGGTCAGCGTACTCAGATCCAGCTGGGTCAAAAGCCCGCCAAACAGCGTGACCAACAGCAGGATTTTCGCCAGCACGCAAAACGTCATCAACCGGCTGACGCCTTTAGTGCCCAGCCAGACAACGGCCGCCACGCACAGCGTGAGGATAATTTTGGCTTCCGCCACGGAAAGGTTTAGGCCTGCCCGATTTAAAGAACTCTGGTAGACCGGCCCGCTGGCGGAAATATAGGCATAGGTAAGAATACCCAGCACAAAAAGGATGCTCAGTCCGTTGATGGCCGCCCAGGCCCGTCCAAGCAAATCGCGCGTGATGGTATCGAAACCGGCACCCAGCGGGTAATGCTGGCTGGCCTGCACGAACAGCAGTCCGGTCAGCAACATACATAGCCAGCTGACCATCAGGATCAGCAATGACCAGCCGTACCAGGCACCGGCCATGACCACGGGAAGCGTAAACATACCGGCACCGACTACGGTTCCGCAAATGATCATCGCGCCCCACCATACCGAAGGCCGATGGCGCGCTAACGAACTCTCCCTCATAATTTCCCTGCTAAATAAATGATATTAAGGCCGCAATTCTAATGCAAATGCCCTGCTATAACCTGACCTAATTCCGTCTCAGCACGAAAAATTGCGGGCCGCCGGGCGACAGGAGCGAATTTGCCGCCGTTTAAGAAACGTTTTCCAGATGAAGTTGTTATACTGCGGCGCACTATTTGCTCCCGGAAACAGGTTATGAAACGGAAAGAGACCAAACGGTTTATCGCTGCGCTGGTGGTGGTACTGGTTATCGCACTTACGGTAATGTCGAATGTGATGATCGGGGGTGCGATTGATGAGTACCATATACCTTTGCACGACTGGTCGGCGGGCATGCTGGTGTCGCAGCTGTTTATGATTGCCGTTTACTCAATGGTCTTTACCGGTCTGTTAGCTATTCCGCTCTGGTACTGGTTCCTGGGCGAAAAATCCCCCGAAGCCTGACCGTGCCTTTCAGGGGCTGAGGCCAATGCAGGGTGGCACAACCGCCCTGCGCCTTCCTACCGGGAAAGCCGGTGGTAGCCAGATAGGTATCGATGAGCGACCATGACAGGTTTACAGCAGCAAACTGCCCTTTTCATAGCGCATCAAAGGCACAGCGCTACCGATTTTTTTCAGCGCGGCACCCCGCTTTTTGCGATTGCCGACTGATGCTAAAACCCGCAAATCGGGTTGATATAATAAGTTAACGCCCTCTCTTTATTGAATAAAACTAAACCATGGCGAATACAGCCCCGGGGAATTTTCTAACCCAAAGGTTTATTGTTTAATTTAGCTCAACTTAAGTAGGTGCGATGATCCCTTCCTGATTATCTCTTCCTATGCGCGTCGGAAACGTTTCTGTCAGCCAGTCGATAAAGACGCGAAGCCGATGCGTGACGTGGCGGTTTTGTGGGTAAACCACGTGAAAAGGATAAGGCGCCGGCCGCCATGCTTTCAGGATTTCCTGAAGCTGCCCGGCTTTCAGCGCCTCGCAGGCCGCATAGGTAAAGGTCTGCACAATGCCCAGCCCGGCCAGAGCGGCTGCCAGATGTGCATTGCTTTCATTGACGCCAAGCCGGTGTGGCGCTTTAATTTCCGTTTTTTCTCCCCCACGCGCAAAGCGAAAAGGAAAAGCCCTGCCGGTGTCCGAGGAGAGATAGCTAACCAGCCGATGTCCATTGCACAGTTCCTGTGGCGTGGCGGGTACGCCATAGCGCTTCAGATAGCCCGGAGTGGCGCAGGTAATCAGCGTGGCGTAACCGATCCGTTTAGCAATCAGCGACGAATCCGCAAGCGGGCCGCCGCGAATAACGCAGTCGACATTGTCGCCAATCAGATCGACGGCGCGATCCGACACGCCCAGATCGATACGAATATCCGGGTAGCGCGCCATAAACTCCGGCAATGCCGGGATCAGCACGTCACGGGCAGTAGAGCCGCCAATATCGATACGTAACTGCCCATGAGGCTGGCCGCGAACAACGGAAAAGGCGCTGTCAATATCCTCCAGTTCCTTCAG
>NZ_DALZCD010000364.1:0-3447 GCF_031978025.1 Erwinia sp. | reverse complement strand
TGCCAGCCTTAATGGTCGAATTGGTGTAGGTTGTGGTATTTTTCTCATTGGAAGAGGTTGAGCCAGTATAGTCTATCGATGCACCCGCCCCTGCGCCGTTAAAGCCAGCGCCCCCGCTCCAGGCCATAGAGGCGTTGTGATTGGTCGTTGAGGAAGAGTCACTGGTGCTGCTTTCGGCTGCCGTCAGGGTAAAATCGCCTCCTGTGTTTACATTCACTTTATCCGCACTGATATCAACACCTTTTAATGTAGTATCTTTCGTCGAATTAAAATTAATGGTACCACCGGTCAATTTATTAATATTCTCAGCACGGCTTTCAGATGAAGAGCTTTCTTTGGTTTCTGACCAGCCCGCAGAAACGGATCCGCCTGCAAGATCGTTCATGATGACATTTGAGATATCTCCGCCTACTTCCAACGCCGTCATAACCCCGTCAATTTCCATTCCTTCAGCATTTTTTTCAACACGATTGACGTGCTTATTGGCCATATCCAAGACTGAACTGTGTCCTTCACCTTTAACGCCAATAAACGTTTCTTTAGATTCAACGGTGGATTTATGGACATCTTCGTATTTGGTCGAAATAATGTCATTACCGCTAAGATTAGCCGTAGCATCTTCACCTGCAGCCAAATCCATACCGCCAATATCAAGCGTTTTCCCGGCTTTAATATCAACGCCATTGGTAAAATTAAAACTGGCGTTTTTATTAGTGGTAGAGGATTCCGTGGTGGTCACTTCGGTGGTTTGCAGCCCTGCCTGGAAGGAAGCCGTATCGGCCAGTGCAGCGGCCCCCGGACGCTTAGTATTAGAGTTGCTCATGTTGCCTTCCTGCCCCTGAGCCTCATAACCCACTGCAGATGTTTCGTTACCGGTTAACGTGCTGGCATTAAACTCTTCGGCTGCCAAACCGGGTATATCGCCTTTGGCGCCAAAGACCAGGCTGGATTCTGTGACTTTAGTTTCCTTAAAGGAATGATCCTGTGACGTTTTAAACGTCACATCGCCTTCAGCACTGATATCGCCGCTGGAAGCATTATATTCACTGCCGGTAAAGACCGCGTCCTTCGCTGCCTCTACCACAAATTTACCCCCCGTATTCACCGAGCTGGTTTTTGAGGTAGCCGAGGCCTCCGTGGTTTCTTCTGTTCTGGTGGTAAACATGCCGTTATTTTGATGTTCATGGCTATAAGAAGATTTTACTTCGTGCAGGTCATTAAAGTTGACGTTGCCTTCAGTAGCGGCGACGCGAACCACATTATCTTCCCCGGCCCCTCCCGTCAGCGCTACGCCGGTAATATCCACCTCTTTGCCCTGAATGTTGATATTGCCGCTGGCGGTAATGCCATCATCGTAAGCTGAAATCTGTTGATTACCTTTCTGATCGCGCCCGACGCTGGCGATAATATCAACATTGCCATTCTCTGCAATGAGATTAATGTCCCGATCGGCCGAAATAGCGCTGCCGCTGTTGGTGATGTCTCCCGAACTACTGACAAGGTTAGCCGATCCCCCTGCATAAATACCGGCGTTCATGCCGCTACTAATATTATTAATATCGCCATCCGCTATTAGTGTCACATCATTACCGGCGCTGATGACGGCATTGGTATTACGGATATTCTCTGCATCGACCACGACATCCTTCCCTGCATGGACGATAGCTGCACCCGTTTTATTGGCGGTATCAATCTCGGCAATAGTCGTTTGGGCCAGATAAATTACCGGAACAAGAACATCGACCCCCTCAATATTCTCAGTAACGAACCAGACCAGATCCTCCGTCAGATTCTCTCTTTGTTCCTGGGTTAATGCCTGCCCCATGACCAGCGAAGCGCCTTCCTCACTTGCCACCACTTTGCCGGCATTATCAAACAGCATTTTTACCATATCGCTTCCTTCCACACTGTATTTCTGTGCATAGAAGGTGCCAATTGATTCGTTAACCTGACGGCGGATCAGCTCGGTAATGAAATAATTATCGCCAATAACGATAACCGGCTTCTCGCTGTTATAGCCTACAGAATTAAAGAAGTAATCTGAGCCAAAATATTGTGACTGATCTATCATAGACGGGCGCGTCTCATACAGCGGTATAACACGGCTGGCGCCGCCCGGCCCGACCTGTATATTGCCGTTTGTGGCAACTTGTGCTGTGGTACCGTCCCGGGATAACGCAGAAATATAATCAATATAGGCCTGGGATTTTTCAAAGAGTCCTTTGATTTCCGTAAGCGCGCCGATTATTGGCAGGCTGCTAATGCCCATGGATATTTCAGCGATATTTTTTGGATTGAATTTAACATCATATACCTGTTCAGCCGTGTTAACTTCCTGGTCGCCAACGTTAACCGTAACGGTCTGATTCTTTTGCACGTCTCCCACTAACTCTGTCGCGATGCCGCTGTTAAAGCTGCCTCCCGTATGGATGAAATCTTTTCCTGCCACGATGGCTGCTTTTTCCGCGGGCAAAAAATAAATTTTCATGCGTTCTAATGACGAAAGAGGCCTTTCCGTTGCGCCTTCGACAGCCCCGGGCACGAACTTGATTTCGCCCCAACGCTGTTGCAACTGGCTATAATCTGCGGCTTTCCATTGTTCGCCAAACAGACGGTTCATATAAGCGTTTAACAGAGAGTGATCGGCGGCCAGTTTTTTAGTAGCGGCATGAAATTTATAACGACTATCGGAATCAATTTCTGTGTAGTTTCTACCATCATCAACGCCGTTTCCGTAAAGGAAATCCAGCATTTGATAAACTGAGCTAAATACCAGATTCAGACCGTTGTTACTCCATGTACCTTTATTGTACATAAAAGTGAAAACAATTTTCTCCTTCAATCCTACATTCAGGTAATCAAGCATGGAAATCTCACCATATTTTGGTGAATTAATTAAATCCCCACGGATTCGTATATCTTCTTTTGCCTGAATCAGACCGCCCCGGTTCTCTACTTTACCCGCAGCTTTACTCGCATCTGTACTATCCTGGTTAATATATAAATTTTTTGCCGATGATATTTCTGCCCGGGTATCCAGCGTGAGATCGGACGAAACATTGGGTATCTTTATGTCTACAACATGGTATTTAGACCAAAACGTATTACTTTCATCGTAGCTTGCTTTACCTGTGTCATAGGGCCCTGTATCCCAATCCCCACCCTTATAGGTGCTTTCGTTCAGGATTTTATCGGCATCTAACCACATATCCCCTTCAGAACGAATAAGGCCGGCATGGTTGTGGATAGTTCCTGCCTCCATGATAATTCTTTTTTGACTGAGAATATTCCCCTTAACTTTATTAAGAATAGTATCAGTAGCTTTCAGGAAAGCATCTCCCATCGAATAAATCAGGGAGTTAGTATTATTAATAATGTTGATTGCGGTAAGGTGAATATTACCAGCACTCACGATAGCGTCGTTATTATATATTTTTTTAGCGTCAA
>NZ_DALZCD010000363.1:0-3481 GCF_031978025.1 Erwinia sp. | reverse complement strand
ATCGTTCCCCTGCTCGCCACGGCTGGCGGCAACAGCGGCAAAGTGTTGCAAACCGACACCGGTTTCGTCGCCGTCAGCTGGACTTTCCCTCAGGGCACGCTGTCGATTGCGCTGAATATTGGTGAGAAAACCCAGCCTTTACCCACAATGCCAGGCGAAACGATTTTTAGCTGGCCGCCAGCGCTAACCGAGCTGCCCCAGCACGCCATTCTTGTTCGCCTTGCACCGGGAGAAAACGCGTGACTATTCCAGCTTCGACCTACCGTATCCAGTTCCGTAGCGGCATGACTTTCGATCGTGCCGCCGCGCTTGTGCCCTATCTTAAACAGCTGGGCATCAGCCATCTGTATGCTTCGCCCATTTTTACCGCGCTTTCCGGCTCCACCCACGGATACGACGTGACCAATGCGAATGAAATCGATCCGGCCATTGGCGGACGTGAAGGCTTCGATCGCCTGGTGAAAGCGCTGCAGCAGGCCGGACTGGGACTGATCATTGATATCGTGCCAAACCATATGGCCTCCTCAATGGAAAATGCCTGGTGGCGCGACGTGGTAGAAAATGGCGAACAAAGCCGTTACGCGCGCCATTTTGATATCGACTGGTCGCGCCGCCTGACGCTGCCTTTCCTGGGGGATGACTTTGATAACGAGCTGGCTAACGGCGCTATCGCGGTCAAACCCGATCCGCAAACCGGGAAACCGGTACTGACTTACTACGACCAGTTCTATCCGCTGACGCCGTCCTCCTGGCAGGATCGGCAGGAAGCGGTGCTGCAGCTTACCGACAAAGCCGACCTCGCTGCCCTGCATGACCTTCAACCTTACCGGCTGATGTCCTGGCGTGATGCGCCGCGCGACCTCTCCTTCCGTCGCTTTTTTGAAATCACGGGGCTGGCTGGTGTGCGGGTAGAAGATAAAGATGTCTTTGACGATGCGCATCAGCTGATCCTCGAACTGGTGCGTAGCGGTGCGGTCCAGGGCCTGCGCGTCGATCACGTAGATGGGTTGGCCGATCCTAAGGCCTATCTGGAGCGCCTGCGTCAGGAAGCCGGTCCGGAATGCTATATCACCGTCGAAAAAATTCTGGCTAAGGGCGAGCATCTGCCCGCCGACTGGCCCATCTCCGGTACCACAGGATATGAATTTATTGCTTCCCTGTCCGAGGCACTGGTCGATGGCAGGCACCTTCGCCAGCTGCGCCAGGCCTATGAAACGCTGCTGGGTAAGCCGGTTGATGTACAGGCTGAACTGCGTGCGGCCAAGATGCTGATGGCGACGCGTAATTTTGCCGGTGAAGCGACAAGGCTGTTGCAGCTGGCTGTGACAATCGCCGCGGCCGATAATGAGCCGCTGGAAGAGAAAGCCCTGTTGACGGCGCTGCGGGAGCTGCTGGTCGCCTTCCCCGTCTACCGCACTTACGGCACACCAGAAGGGTTGCCTTCCGAGGATGCGGACCTGTTGCTGAAGATTGTGGAAGAGGTACGCCAGGGGGCTAAAGCTCCCGATCCGGCGGCGCTGGCCTTTTTAACAAGGATTATGGCGGGCGAAGTTTCTGCGGCTGGCGCTGACGAGGCGGCCAGCTTCCGCACTCGCTTTCAGCAGCTGACCGGGCCGCTGATGGCAAAATCAGTGGAGGATACGCTGTTTTTCCGACTGAATATGGCGCTGGCGCTGAATGAGGTCGGGGCAGAGCCGATGCCGGACGATTTCTCACCGGAACGCTTCCATCAGGAGATGCAGGAGCGGCTGGTTCGCCAGCCGGACGCCCTTTCCGGCACTTCCACGCACGATACCAAGCGCGGCGAAGATGCGCGTGCACGTCTTTACACGCTGAGTGAGGCGCCGGAGCGCTGGGCTGAATGCGTTTCGCGCTGGCGGCAGATCAATCAATCTCAGGTGGTGCAGCTTAAGGACGGCCCGGCACCGCGGCCCGCCATGGAGTGGATGATTTATCAGGCGCTAGCGGGCGCATGGCCTACCGATCTGCAGCCTGATGACGCGGCTGGTCTTAAAGCGCTTGAGGAGCGCTTTACCGGTTTTGTAGAGAAGGCGTTGCGTGAAGCAAAATTGCGTACCGACTGGGCCGACAGCAACGAGCCTTATGAAGACGCCTTGCAGGGTTACGTCCGTCACCTGCTGTCACCTGACAATCAGGCTTTCCTGCAGGATTTCACCGCTTCGCTACAGCCGTTTATTCACGCCGGGCTGGTTAACAGCCTGACCCAGACGGCGATTAAGCTGACCGCGCCAGGCGTACCGGATATCTACCAGGGCAGTGAAGCGCTGGATCTGAGCCTGGTCGATCCTGATAACCGTCGCGAACCGGATTTCAGTATGCTGGAACAGTGGCTGAAAGACGTTGAGCAGGCCGATGCCGCGAATGCCGCGCACTGGCTGGATGGGCGACTGAAGCAGCAGCTGATTGCCAAAGTGCTGCCCCTGCGTCAGCAGCTGCCGACGCTGTTTCGCAAAGGGGCTTATTTGCCGCTGAGTGCTACGGGACAGCAGGCCGAAAACGTACTGGCTTTTGCCCGTGTCAGCGACGAGGCTGTCCTGATTGTTATCCTGCCCCGCCTGGCGTTTAGTCGGTTGGAAGAAGGAGACTGGGCGAGCGCGGAAATCGCGCTGCCGGAAGCACTGGCTGGCCGACGCTATATCAACCTTATTAGCGGCGCTGAGTCCGCGCTGGAGAAAAGCTTTAACCTGGCTGGCGGCGACAGACGAATGCCGGTGATCCTGCTTAGTCGTTAAGAGTCGAACGGCAGCACAAGGACGTGCTGCTTTATCCTCCTGCTCTCCTCTCGCCTAATCCCTGTAGTTAAAGCTGGTATTAACCCGGCCAACGTCAGGTTCGCCTCAGCTTTCCTTAAGGCCGCATTTTTTAAATTGCGCTACAACAATCGGGCCGCTTTCAGTGCGTTATTTGTAACTAAATTAACCAAAACATGACATTTTTTAGTTTTGTAACTAAAAACACATACAATCTGGCATAACAATATTTTAATATTTGTGGACACTTTTTAACTAATGTCAAATGCCGACTATAGACACCTGCCATGATTAAATCAAAAAAGCTTCTTACTTCACTTTCTCTGTCTACTTTACTGATTTCTTCAGCCATCCACGCTGAAACTGCACCAGAAAAAACCGACGTCCTGCTGATCGGCGGCGGCATCATGAGCGCTTCACTGGGCACCATGCTGGAAGACGTTCAGCCAGACTGGAAACAGATCATGGTGGAGAAACTGGACGGCGTAGCCCTCGAGTCTTCCAACGGCTGGAACAATGCCGGTACCGGCCACTCGGCCAACATGGAGCTGAACTACACGCCTGAACGTGCCGACGGCACCATTGATGTCAGCAAAGCGCTGGAGATCAACGAAGCCTTTATGATTTCTCGCCAGTTCTGGACCTCTCAGGTGAAAAACGGCGTGCTTAACAACCCGCGCTCTTTCATCAACTCTACGCCGCACATGAGC
>NZ_DALZCD010000362.1:0-3491 GCF_031978025.1 Erwinia sp. | reverse complement strand
AGCTGGGCACAGAACTGAAATGGGTCGCCGTCGCCTCGCCGCGCTATCTTTATCTCCGCCCGCCGATTCAGGTACCGGAGGATCTCCTCGCCCACTCCTGTATCCGAATGCGCAGCGGTCAGGGTGGCGAATGGGCGTTTCGTCAGGGCGACGATTACCGCCTTATCGACGTGCCGGGACAGATCTGCGTCAGCGAAACTACGCTGGCACTGGAACTGGCGGTTGCCGGTACGGGTATCGCCTACTGTCTTGAGGATCGGGTAAGAGAACCCCTGATGAACGGCACTTTGCGCGTGGTGTTGTCCGACTGGTCACCCCTCACCCCACCCCTGATGCTCTACTACCCCGGCAACAGACCCATCCCGTCGGGTCTGCACGAGCTTATAGCTCTGCTGCGTGAAGGCACTGCGACAGAAAAAATGCGGGAACCCGCATGGCGGCTGCCTGCTTCAGGTGCGTTCGCATAGTGGCAAGCCGTCAACGGATTGCCCACTTTTTCCTCCTGGAGTCGCCTGCCATAGCGACCCTTTGCCAGACTGCCAGGGAGCGCACATGAGTAACCCACCGCTGTTCCGTAAACGTCCGCTGAAACTCAGTACCTCCGTCAGTCTGATGGTCGGCGCGGTACTCGCTGCCGTTTTACTGATCGTTCATCTGTTCTATTTTTTTCAGATAAGCCATATCACCCGTGCCGGCGTTAAAGATAAAGCGCTGGCGGTGGCGCGTACCCTGGCTGCTTCTGCTGAGGTGCAGCGCGGCCTGTTGCTGCCTGCCGATCGCAATATTATTCAGCCGATTACCCTGGCGGTACAGCAAAGCAATCATCTGCTGTTTGTGGTGGTGACGGATATGCGCGGCATCCGCTATTCCCACCCTAATAAAAACGCCATCAACCATCCTTTTATCGGTGAAGATTTACAGCCCGCGCTGGCCGGTAAGGAAAACGTCTCGATTAATCGTGGCCAGCTGGCACAAGCGCTGCGTGTCTTTACGCCCATTTATGATGCCCGACGACAGCAAATCGGGGTAGTGGCGGTAGGCATCCCGTTAAATGAGGTGGCGCAGCAAATAGCCCGTACCCGCTGGTCGGTGCTGTGGACGGCGCTGTTTGGCGTGCTGGCAGGCGCCATCGGCACCTGGTGTCTGGTGCGCGCTTCCCGCCGCGTGCTCTCCGGGCTGGAGCCTTACGAGATCTCCATGCTGTTTGAACAGCGACAGGCGATGCTGCAATCCGTTAAGGAAGGCGTTATCGCGGTGGACGACCGGGTCCAGGTCACGCTGATCAATCGGGCGGCGCAGCAGCTTTTCACCGAAGCGCGCCATCCGCAGGACGAAGCGCCCGGCCCGCTTATCGCCAACCTGCGCGAGGTGGTACAAAGCGGCGTGCCGCAGCGGGACAGAGAGCTGCATTTTAAAGGTCGCGTGTTACTCAGTAACACCATGCCGGTGCGCAGTAAGGGCGTCATCATTGGTGCTGTCTGTACCTTCAGGGATAAAACCGAGGTAAGTCAGCTGGTACAGCGACTCGACGGTCTGGTCAACTATGTCGATGCGCTGCGCGAACGCTCGCATGAATTTATGAACAAGCTGCACGTGATCCTTGGCCTGCTGCATATGAAAAACTATCAGCAGCTGGAAAGCTATATCCTGAAAACCGCCAACGGCTACCAGACGGAAATCGGTTCGCTGCTGCTGAAAATCAAATCGCCGGTTATCGCGGGCTTTCTGTTAAGTAAGATTGAACGCGCAACCGATCTTGGCCATCAGTTGTTGATCAGCGAAGAGAGCCTGCTGCCGGATTGCGGCAGCGAAACGCAGTCGGCCGCGCTGATTACCGTGCTGGGCAATCTGATTGAAAACGCGCTGGATGCCGCAGAAGAACAGCCCGGAGGCGAAATCACCGTGTTGCTGCACTACCAGAACGGCTGGCTGGCCTGCGAGGTCAGCGATGACGGGCCGGGCATTCCTTCGACGCAGCTGGATGCTATCTTTGAGAAAGGCGTGTCCACCAAAGGGGACGATCGGGGCGTAGGCTTATTCCTCGTGAAACAACAAACCGAAAGCCTTGGCGGAAAAATTATTGTAGAGTCCGAGCCCGGCGTTTATACGCAATTTTTAGTCCAACTGCCCTGGGATAGAGGAAACAAAAGCGCATGATTAACGTGTTAGTCGTCGATGATGACGCCATGGTCGCCGAGTTAAACCGCTGCTATGTCGCTCAGCTGGAAGGTTTCCACTGCGCAGGCGTGGCATCAACTCTGCAACAGGCTAAGGAGATGGCGCTGCATGGCGGCATTGATTTGATCCTGCTGGATATCTATTTACAGCAGGAGAGCGGTCTGGATCTGCTGCCTGCGCTGCGCGAAGCAAAACAGGCCGTGGACGTAATAGTGATTTCCTCCGCTGCCGATGCCGATACCATCAGGCAGTCGCTGCACTATGGCGTGGTGGACTATCTGATCAAGCCTTTCCAGTTCTCACGTTTTGAAGAGGCGCTGGTCGGCTGGCGTCGCCGTAAAACGCTGATGGACAGTCAGCCCTGGTATCAGCAGGCCGATGTGGATCGGCTGCTTCACGGCGATCGGGATACGCCCGAAAGCAAACGCCTGCCGAAAGGCCTGACGCCACAGACGTTGCGTACGCTTTGCCAGTGGATTGACGCGCATCCGGCGGAAGAGTTTTCCACCGACGAGTTGGCCGCAGCGGTGAATATCTCCCGCGTTTCCTGCCGTAAATACCTGATCTGGCTGGCGCAGTGCCATATTTTGTTTACCAGCATCCACTACGGCGCGACCGGCAGGCCGGTTTACCGCTATCGGCTACAGGCGGAATACAGCGCCCTGCTCAAACAGTACTGTCAATAACCTGCCAGGTTTCATCCAGCCGTTGAAAAGGTTGCCGGGTAGCCAACACGACCTGCCGATCCCGCGTAACGAAAATGGCTTCGATCTGCGGATACGCCTTCAGGAAAGCCAGGCCCTGCTCTACGCCCAGGCCGTATAGCAGCGTGGTAAAAATATCGCCGTCGAGCGAACGGTCAGAAATGACCGTCACGCCCAGCAGCTCGTTGTCCAGCGGATAGCCGGTTTTCGGATCGAGAATGTGATGATAGCGGCGACCGTTCAGCTCGAAGTAGCGTTCATACACGCCCGATGTCACTACCGATTTATTCCTGACGGCGACGGTGCCGATTAGCGCACCCGGCTCGCCAAAAGGCGTCTGCAGGCCTATTGCCCATGCCGTCTCGCCTTCAGGCGCATCCAGCGTTTGCAGGTTACCGCCAAGATTGATTAGCCCGCAAAAACAGTTACGCTGATGCAGAAAATCTCTGACCACATCGGCGATATACCCTTTGGCTATCGCGCCCAGGTCGATTTCCATGCCTGCCTGCGGCAAAAACACCGTATGCTGCCGCTCGTCCAGCTGCACACGGGCCGGGTCAGTCAACGCCAACAGGGCCTGTAGTTCGTGCACGGGCGGCACGCTGTCGC
>NZ_DALZCD010000361.1:0-3499 GCF_031978025.1 Erwinia sp. | reverse complement strand
AGCACGGTGTGCAGCGGGAACAGGGGCAGCGAAGCGGTATCGGTCATGGCCGGCGACAACAAAATCAGCAGCAATTTTTCGGCGGGCAACATTTCTGCCGCAGGTCCACCCTTTAATTTCTGCAATGTAATGGGGATGGTTCCTGGTTTGGCGCTCTGCCTCGATGGCTTCTATCGAAGCCCAGCTCCAGGGGCTTTTAAAGGTAAACGATACGATATGCATTAACATGGATCCTTTACTCTCCTTGCCGTTTAATGGGTTAATACATTAAAAAATCAAAAGTATTATGGCGGAATCAGGGAGAAAATTGTTACCTATATCGCTTGCTTTACTTATCACATCAGGAAAAAATGACCGCTTAATAAAGGTAAAAAGGAAGGAATATTCTGCTATGCCGTTGGATAAGACAGAAATAAAAATCCTGAAGCTGTTGCAGGATGACGCGCGTATTACCAACCAGGTTTTGGCAGAAAAAACCGGTATGTCTGCTTCACCGTGCTGGCGAAAAGTACGCAGGCTGGAAGAAGAGGAAGTGATCCAGGGCTACAGAGCGGTCTTAAACCGTAAAAAGATTGGGCTGGGGGTGATGGTTTTTGTGCGAGTCTCTATAGACAGCCACAGCGAAGCCGAAGCCCGTAAGTTTGAGGAAGAAGTCACCGCGCTGGAAGAAGTGGTCGCCTGCTACAGTATCGGCGGCGATGCAGATTTTTTATTGCAGGTGGTGGCACAGGATCTCGATTCTTACGCCGATTTCGCCATGTCGGTCATTCGCCGTCTGCCCGGTATTAAAGAGATGCAAAGCATGTTTGTGCTGAAAGAGATCAAGCCGCTGGCGAGCCTGCCTGTTAAAAAGCTCATTTAAAGCAGACCTGATGCCGATGCGCTTTTTCCTGCTTCCCTTGCTATGAAAGAAGAGATAATGTGCGCGTGACGAAGTGGCGCTTCCTCGCTGACTGGTGCCACCTGATAATCAATTTTCTCAGCGGAGAAACTCATGAGTAAGCACGTTCTGTTTTCAGCCCTTTTATTTGCTGCAATGCCGTTAGTGTCGACGGCTTTCGCCGAGGATAGTCAGGTAGAAGCGCCTCAGGATCCTGCCGCAGCCGCTCCGCAGGCGCCAGCAACGGATGCGCCAGCGGCGCCCGCTCCGGCAGCACCTGCACCGGTAGCGCCGGAAGCGCAAACGCCTTCCCAGGCGCAAACGCCATCGGGCGAAGAAGCCGCGCCGCAACGCGATCCGGCTCATCCGTATGAAATTCAGTATTTCTTTGCTGATTTCCAGCGCTTTGCGATTGGCAGCATCGTGCCCGATCGTTACCGCACTAAAAAATATGAAATTGTGGACTGGAAAACCCGCCATCTGCCTGCGCCAGAGCAGGGCGCCAGCTGGACCTACATGGGCGGTAACTACGTGATGTTTGCTAAAGAAGATGGCCGCATTCTGAAAGTGGAATCCGGCGACATTTTCTATAAGCAATAGGCCATAAAAAAGCCCGGCGGTTGACGCCGGGCCTGGCAGAGTACGGGCAAAGCGGTGTTTTTATTCTGCCTTTTTCCGATCGCCGTAGAGATAGCTCAGCGAAGCCAGCAGGCACAGGCTGTAGCCCAGCAGCTCACAGCCTTCCTCCGCCATGTTTTTGACCGTGTGGTTATACCCATCCAGCATCAGATGCTGCCAGAGGTCGCGCATGCCGAACAGGCGCGCAAACACTAAAATGGTCAGCAATCCCGCACACAACATCCCCCAGGCAGGATGACGCAGCAGATCGGCCAGGCCTTTCACGGCATGTTTTGGCTGACGTACGGCGAGGGCAACGCAAGCGCCAGCGGCGGCCAGAGCAAACCACACCCAGCTGCCGTGCGACAGGTCGTCGAACAGGAAATCCAGCTCGCGGATCAGCATACAGGTGAAGAAACCGCCGACTAATATCAGCGTCGGCCTGAGAGCAGGCTGTCGATAAGCGCTATAAAAGTAGAGCAGCACGATAGCCAGCAGCATCAGCTCCTGAGCGATCTCGGTAAACGAGGTTTCATGTACGCCGTTGTTCATCCAGCGGACATCGATAAAAACCATTCCCATCATGGTAGCCAGAAACAGCGCGCAGCCAATAAAAGCCAGTGCCTTACGGCGGATAAACAGTAAATCAGATTGCATAATGCCCCTTATTTTTTTTCGGGGCGATTATAGGCACTGAGTCAGCGTGGGCTTACCAAATAATGCCGCCAGGGGACGGCGGCGCCGAGATTGTCGTCCATATTGCACTGATTTGAGTTAATCAGCGCTGAAAAATGCTGTCAGACACTTAATCCGGTAATCGATATCTTTCCTGCTGCCGGGTAAACCAGGCGGGCGGGACGTAATAGGGCGCCAGCGTCAGCTGTTCAATACCGCTTTCGATAATGACAGAAGCCTGACGCCACAACGCATCATTACCGCCTTTCAGCAAAGCGATCTGCACGCGTTTCTCTACCAGATAAACGCGGGCAAAGTGTGGATCGTACTGAATAATCGAGCGGGTGTTATCAATGATATCGGCCAGTTTGATGGTCTGGGCATCGCCCGAGGCCTGCGCCGTGTGGCGAAAATGGGCCACTTTACGTGCCGCACGATTCTTTGCGTCGGGCTGCTTGCTGTCGGTCAGCATCGCCACCAGCGAGGTAACCTCCGCGCCAAAATGGTTCTCAATATCCGCCAGCGTGTTGGATGTATCCTCAACCGTGTCGTGCAGCCATGCCGCGGCCAGCATGATTTCATTATCGGTTACGCTACGCACCAGCTCGACTACCGCGGCCGGATGAACGATATAGGGCTCATCGGTATATTTGCGACGCTGACCCGCTTCAGCATGCGCTTTACTGGCATATCGCCGGGCCTGTTCTTCCAGTGAATACATGTTTTCTCCCCCTGAGCCTTAAGATTCGCTTGCAATTATATAGTGCACTATTTATATTTTTTACCATGACTACAGATAAAGATGACAAAAAAGCGGAAACCTCGCCACTGTTGCTTGACCGGCAGCTCTGCTTTGCGCTTTATTCCGCCAACCTGGCGCTGCATAAGCTGTACCGGCAGCTGCTGGCGCAGCTCGACCTTACCTATCCGCAATACCTGGTGATGCTGGTGCTGTGGGAGCGTGATGACGTGACGGTATCTGAAATTGGCGAACGGCTGTTTCTGGACTCCGCCACGCTTACACCGCTGCTGAAAAGGCTGGAAGCCGCGGGCCTGCTGGATCGTCAGCGCTCGCGCAAAGACGAGCGTCAGGTGGTGGTTACGCTGACCGGGCAGGGCCGCGAGCTGCGCCTTAAAGCCGTCGATTTGCCTCAGGCCGTGAGCTGTGCCGCCGCCTGCGACGAGGAAAAAATGCGGCTGCTAAAAGTCGAACTGGAAAACCTGCGCGACAGCCTTAACGGCTAGACCCAGGTCTGGCTGTGGAAAGTCTATACTGAATACAGTCGCTGTATTAAGTCGCTCGCGATTTAATAGCGCATATAAAAC
>NZ_DALZCD010000360.1:0-3536 GCF_031978025.1 Erwinia sp. | reverse complement strand
CCCACACCGAGCCAAATGCCCAACTGACAGAGCCAATAAGAATAATTACCGCCCCCCAGGGATTGCCGCCGAGATGGCCGCCGCTGTTTAGCAAAATAATACCGACCAGCCCAACCGCAATGCCCAGCCACTCTATCCAGCGCGTTGCCATGCCGAACAGGCGGCTAAAACACATGGCGAACAGCGGCACGGTCGCTACCATAACGGCAGCGATGCCGGAAGGGACCTGCTGATGCTCTGCAATCGTCACCGCGCCGTTGCCAACGGTCAGCAACATAATCCCCACCAGCGCGGCGTTGCCTGCCGCTCGCCAGCCGGGAAGCCGCTCACCGCGCAGCAGCAGAAAGACCAGCAGCACGACGCCTGCCAGCACAAAGCGTACGCCAGCCAACATCATGGGCGGCCAGCTTTCCACCCCGATACGAATGACGAAATAAGTCGATCCCCAGATAAAATAGAGGGCAAATAAAGCGGCCAGAAGCGGAAGCAGGGCCGGAGCACGACGTAACATAAGATTTCTCGCAGTGGGTCGGGGTCGTTACGTTAACGTTTTAACACGTTTTCAACCAGATGAAATACCGTCTTTTTTTCAGCCGAAAAGCGATTCACTCCACATAATTTGCATCTCTCGTGCATACTTGCTTAGATCACACTCTTTAACATCCTGTAGCAGGGCGGACGATGGCCAGTATCAAACTCACAGTCAGGCGACTGTACAAAATCAGCGGCGAGCGCATGGTCAACACCCAGGCTACCGCGCGCATTTTTGTCGGCGAGCAGCTGGTAGCAACCGAAGAGATCGCCGGTATGACCGAAAGCCCGGTCAGCAAATTTGTGCATCACAACCTGGACGCGGGTCAGCCGGTGCGGGTTGAGTGGGATTGCGAAGGCGTAGCCGATATGACGGTCGCGCAGGTCAACGTGTGTCCCTGCTGTCAGCATGATGAACATTAAATAAGGAAGGACATTTTGGCAGGAAGTAGTTTACTGACTTTACTGGATGATATCGCCACGCTGATGGACGATATTTCAATCATGGGTAAGGTGGCGGCAAAGAAGACCGTTGGTGTGCTGGGCGACGACCTGTCGCTGAATGCGCAGCAGGTCAGCGGCGTGAAAGCCAATCGGGAACTGCCCGTGGTCTGGGGCGTGGCAAAAGGCTCTTTTCTTAACAAGCTGATTTTGGTGCCGCTGGCGCTGGCGATCAGCGCGTGGATCCCCTGGGCGATCACGCCGCTGCTGATGCTGGGCGGTGCCTACCTCAGCTATGAAGGCGTGGAAAAAGTCATGCACAGCCTGCATGGCAAAGCGAATAACAGCGATGAAGCGCGTGAACAGCGGTTGCGCAACCTCTCCCAGCAGGAAGCGGCTGCCTTCGAGAAGAAAAAAGTGAAAGGCGCGGTACGCACGGACTTTATTCTGTCGGCGGAAATCGTGGCGATTACGCTTGGCATTGTCTCCGAAGCGCCACTGCTCAATCAGGTACTGATCCTGGCCGGTATCGCCATTTTGGTCACTATTGGCGTCTACGGCATTGTCGCCTGTATTGTAAAAATTGACGACCTGGGCCTGTGGCTGCAACAGAAGTCCTCTTCACTGGCGCGCGGCATTGGCGGCGTGCTGTTGACGCTGGCACCTAAGATGATGAAGGTGCTGACGGTAGTGGGCACCATCGCCATGTTTCTGGTCGGCGGCGGTATCATTGCGCACGGCGTGCCGGCGATGCATCACTTTATTGAGCATCTGGCCACCGGGCATAGCGGTTTTATCAGCTCGCTTATCAGCAATGGCGCGAATCTGGTGATAGGCTTTATCGTCGGATCGATCGTGCTGTGCGGGGTAAATCTGGCTGGCAAACTACGGGCATAATCAGTATAAAGACACCCCTTCACCAAACCGGGAGCGAAGATGAAAGACGATATTTTTGAATTTGATATTGATGCCGAGCTGGAACAGGCACAGGCTAACGCCGAGAAAAAAGCCAGCGAAGTCCCGAGTGACCTGGGCGACGAGGCGGATTGCGAAGGCTGCAAAATCTAAATCAGGCCCCTGTGCGAAGCGAGTAATTCTTACTCGCTTTTTTTATTTCCGCCTTTTTAACTGCTTATTTATTTTTAACAAAACTTTTACCTGCCATTAACGGCGCGCCGCCCGATTGCCTGCTATACCTGAATTTCCCCCGATAGTTTCCAGCTTAGGAGAAACGGCATGATCCTGGTCAGTGAATCAGTTCAGCTTAAAGAAGGTGGTCCGGCGATGGTGGTTACCGGCTATGCCAGCGGTATGGTGGAGTGTTCCTGGTACGATGGTTACAGCGTACGGCGTGAGGCCTTTCGGGAAGAGGAGCTGTGTGCGCTAAATGCAGAGCAAGACCAGCTTGTCAGCTAGCCTTTACTGAACAGGACGAAAAATTTCGTCCTGTTCGCATTTATTTCCTGCCGCGCTGCGTTGATAAAAGAGGCGAGCTGCGCACAACCCGGCATGGCTAAAGTTTTATAGCCGTTTGTGGAAAAGCGTGAAGCCTTCATTTTTTAAAAACTGTGCCTGACCGCCGACCGCAGGCTCTGCATACAGACGTCTTAGGACAACATCGCGTCTGCGACCGACCCTAAACGTTGCCCTTGTTATCCTCTTCAACCGCCTGGTAAATACGCTGCATGATATCCGGGAAGGCGGACTGTACGCGGCTCCAGCTCGGAATAAACGGTTTTTCGTTCGGGCGTTCAATGAAAGACTGTCCCGCTTCCAGAATCGACTGGGTAAACATCTCCACCGCAGCCTCTTCCGCATGCTGATCGAACTTCAGACCGTTCATCGCCGCTTCGTGGCTGTAGATCTCCATCATGTCCAGCGCGTTACGGTAATAGGTGGCTTTCAACACGCGAAACGAGTCGCTGGTCAAATCCACGCCCATTGTGGCCATTTTGCGCAGCAGAGACTGAACGATATCGTTACTCATCCGACGCAGGCCACCCGTGCCGTCCTCTTCCGACAGCGGCTGATGCTTGTGATCGTAATTATGCGCAATTTCAACCTGGCAGCTCTGGCGCGTGGTGTAGTTACGGTAGATCTCAGACAGTACGCCGATTTCCAGCCCCCAGTCGCCGGGGATTTTTATGTTGTTCAGGACGTGCGTACGCATCGCGAACTCGCCAGAAAGGGGATAGCGGAAACTGGTCAGGTAATCGAGGTATTCCGAATGGCCATACACTTTCTGCAACGAACGCAGCAGCGGCCCGACCAGCAGACGCCCAACCCGACCATTCAGCTTGCTGTTGGCTACGCGGGCGTAAAAGCCCTTACAGAACTCATACTGGAAGGCGGGGTTCGCCAGCGGATAAAGCAGCCGTGCCAGCATGCCGCGCTCATAGGTCACGATATCGCAATCGTGGAGCGCCACGCAGCTGGTACTCTCCGAAGCCAGCGTGTAGCCCGTACAGAACCAGACGTTTCGGCCCTTGCCCGGTTGAGAAGGGGAAAGCCCTTCTTTATCCAACTCGGCGTCAATGGCTTTCAGGCGCGGCCCGACATTCCAT
>NZ_DALZCD010000359.1:0-3538 GCF_031978025.1 Erwinia sp. | reverse complement strand
TGCCGGTGATGCTGGCGCGGCTGCCGGGTCCGTTTCCGGTGCCGGTGACGCTGGCACGGCTGTTACCGGGCCGGTACCCGCGGATGATCCCGCAGGTGTATTCCCCGAGTAAGCAGACGGGCCAGTTGGCCCTGTTGAGCACATTGCGACTACTGCTCCGGGGAACATACCGGCTGTTGCCAGCCCTGAGGAGCCGGTGGTCATCAGCATTTCCCTTGCCGCCGCCAATTTTTTCTGACGAATAAACTGGGCGAGAACCGCCATTGCGACCATAAAAGAGGCCAGAAAGCCCAGAAACTGTTGTGGGATCACTGTCTTCACATCTGCTGGCAAGCCGTTCCATGCGCTGGAAGCCGAATCCGGGAAGGATTGTACCCAGGCGCCCATGACCGAGCCCGCTGATGCCAGCCAGACCGACCAGGCCCGGAACAACAGCCTGGCGTGGGACACCAGCTCAATATTGCCTTGCTTAATGATCCACCAGACGACCAGCGTCACTAACAGTATTAATAAGATAAAGAGAATAAATTTCATAACGCCCCCTGCCATGCATCATATGTGCCGCTGCGCATTGCTTCTGCGTGACGCTTCGCCCGAGCGGGCGTCTGTTTTGCCCACAGGCTGCTCAGTAAGCCTTCCGCTGCACCCGAAAAGTTTTTAGTTGAAATCATTACCAGCGTATTTTTAAAAGCTGCCATTCCATCAATACCCAACTGATAAGCCATGCTGTAAAGCACATCGGTTCGCGCCTCATTGCACTGTTTCAGCGCGGCTATTAATACCGGCCTGTTATTCATTTCCTTTATTTTCTCGTTAATGATCCCCTGCATCCATACATCGCCAACTTCACGAGGGACTGTGAAAGTGTAATATTTTAATGGTGTGTCTTTGGGGCCAATGAGAATACCGCAGCCAACCGTTGGATAACCTTCTGTGTCAATATATGGCTTTTCTTTATAACCTTCTTCAAAGGCCAAAATTTGAATTATCTTGCTCATTTTCCACCCCTTCATCAAATAATCCGCCGCAGCGAAATGGATAAGGACCTTCCCCCGGTGAAAATGAATTTTATATTTATGCAAGCAGCTTAAATTGCCTTTCTAACACACTAGAACCGAAATTGCGTACGCAACCAACTTTCTTAAAAAAAATTTTCTCGCTCAGGAAAATATATTTAAGCTGAGGAGTATTTTTTCAAACAAAATAAAATGTTTAGGCGCGTAACGAGGCGGAAATTATTTTTCGCATTCCAGCTCGACTTCCAGCGCGCTCAGTACCCCTTCGACAAATCCTTCCGCTGTCTGGAGCTGTTTACGAATGGTCCCATCTGCACAGCGGCGACGGCGTGCAATAGAACGAAGCGAAATACGATAATGATAATGCGCCACCAGCAATGCATGTTCTTCGGGATGATTACTTTTCAGCCTGCTGATGCAGCTGTCCAGGATCATGCCGTCATTATCACTGCAGGTAGGACGATCGGATGGGGCAGCGGTAATCAGTCCGCGAAACCCGGCGGCGATATGTGAATAGCTGACGCGGCTCTGCTCTGTTGCCGCCCAGCCTCCCCATTTTTCCAGTAAGCGTTTCATATCTCGCATATTGACCCCCACAGAATGCGTAAAGCAGAAGAAAAAATGAAGTTTCCAACACTTTCTCTTAACACCTGCTAATTTCAAAACGGTACTGTTTTTTGCGTGCGGCACTGCCGCTTCGCTTGTTTTACCTGGGTCAAACAGGTTGCCAGCGATTAGGCTGGGCGGCCAGATTGTTAAAGAGCGGGCGTGCTGAAACTGATAGCCTGAAGGAAGAAATCTTATCCGTTTAAGTATCAACACACCTTAATTAATAGCATAGGTTATTAAACCTGCCAATAGCAAAGCGTGTTTGACGAAAAATACGCGTCGCTATAAATTCTGGTATATGAAACCGAATACACTCGCCTACCGACTGAACATGGCTATGACCATGATGGGAATCACCCAGGGTGCTTTAGCTAAAGCATCGGGCGTATCACAACCTACTATCTGGCGTCTGACTAAGGGAGAGGCCGAAGGGTCGCGCAAACTGGTCGATATTGCCCGAGCGCTGGACGTTAATGTGCAATGGCTGGCCAGCGGCGAAGGAGAGATGCGCGGTAACGCAGGGCTGAGCGCTATAGATAAAGTAAAAAGTGGATCGACAATTCCGGTCTGGGGACCGGAAGGAAAAACAGGGGAAATAGTCTCTTCGCCTAACGGGGTAAAGGCGAAGAGGACCTGGCGTGCCTATATTCTTGACAGAAATAGCGGCTGCGCAGAAGCCACTACCGGCAGCATCGTTATTGTCGATACCGACGTACCACCCGAATCTGGAGATTTGGTAATGGCAAGGGTGAGTTCACGCATCTCGGTTTATCGCTATCTGGAAGGCCCCTCCAATGGTTTTTTAACCGTCGACGATCCCCGTTTGCCTGCCGTAGAACTCTCTGATGAGTCAGAACTTATTGGCGTGGCGATCTTTCTAATCCGTGATTTAAGGCGATAGTTACTGACATTCTGCCCCGGCAGAATGGTTTCTTGGTAACGCCCCCCAGACACTCTGTGCAGCACAGATATCATCAGCTTATCCTCGCGAAAACCCATCCTCTGCAACAGTTAATCTGCGCAGAGGCTTTGGCGCATTGATTCAACTGAATAGATTAGTAAAGCTTTTAATAACATCGCCAGAACAATACGCAAAAAAAGCGCCAATAAAATAATTAAACCTTAAAAAACAACAATTTAACTCAATAACAAAAGTTATACTTGCAATACCTATTGATATTAATAATAACTATGGCTATTGTTTTTTAAGGTAGACAAATTCTCTTTGCTTAACGTTCCCCGTTGCCCGATTTAAGTGGCTGGGAAATCGACTAATTTGCCTGTAACAGGAGGGGTGTTTATGGCCACTGTCATCTGGAAAAAATCTCGCCCGGCCGGCACCAGCAAGAGCCGCTATAAAGCCCGACGTGCCGAGTTGCAAAAGCTGCTGACGCAGGAAGAACTGCTTGCCCGACGGATAGCCAGATCGTTGGCGGGCTGTAGTTTGAGGGTGTTGAAAGCGATAAGCGAGTGACACAGCGGCCTGCTCCTGTAGTTTACACTGGATTTATATACAGTATTATTTCTTTCAGGAGGCAGGCAAGTCTTTTTCATAGCGGGGGGCAGGGTTTCAGCGGTAGCTCTCCCCTTTTCGCCGTTGTACCCGCCCGTCGCAGGGCGCAACGATGCGGGTCTGCGCAGTAAAATACACGCAGGCCGGCGATATCAGGCCCGGTCAGGAGAAGGTGCATGACAGGCCGGAGAAAAAGCGTTTTGGAGCAGAAAACTAGCTGACGAAAGCTTTGTAACTTACCGTCATAGTGGCTTTACAGAAGATACAGTTGGCGCCGTGCGGATTTTTTGGCGTGATACTGTGGAGGGAGAAGCGGTACTGACATCCGTGGCATGTCGGACATCTGAATTTGATAGGAGGAATAAGTAGCCTTAGTTTTACGAAATTGAGTGTCCAGCCT
>NZ_DALZCD010000358.1:0-3547 GCF_031978025.1 Erwinia sp. | reverse complement strand
ATACTCAAACTGCCAGCGATCGCCGTTTGGATTGATTAACGCCGTCATCCGTCCAAAGCGATCGTACTGATAGCGGGTAATGTGCCCTGCCGGATCGGTCTGGCTGACAATCTGCCCGCGCACGTTAAGGGCCACGTGCCGTTCTGAAAAGCCGTCGACATTCTCGCCCACCAGCATGCCGGCGCGATCGTATTCATATTCCGTTTCACGTCCGTCAGGCCGCGTCAGGCACTGCAGCCGACCCGCCGCGCTCCAGCGATAACGCGTGGTGTTGCCTTCCGCGTCCGTGCTGCTCAGCAACCTTCCTGCGTCATCATACAGACGATGGCTCTGGTTGCCGGAGCAGTCCTCGTCGCGACGGAGCTGCCCGCGCTCGTTCCACCAGAAGCGATGCGTGTTGTCCAGCGCGTCGGTGCGCGTGATTAAATCGCCCTGCTCGTTCCAGGTAAAACGGCTGGTGCCGCCCAGCGGATCGGTTACCGCAATAACATCTCCGGCGTCGTTGTACTCGTATTGCCACACCGCACCGTCGGGCTGCACCTCTTTTAACGGAAACGCATAGGATGGATGCCAGAGGGTGGTGGTGGTCTGACCCAGCGGATCGCGCACCATCGACAGATTGGCGCGCTCATCGTAGTCATAGGCCCAGACCCGATCGCCCGGCGCAAGGGTTGCCATCAGCAGGTCGCCCTGCTCCGCCCAGCGGTATCGCCAGTGCGCGCCATAGCTGTCGATATAGTCGGTAATACGGCAAAGCTCGTCCCAGCGATGCTGCGTGGTGCCGCCGGAAAAACAGGTCACCGTGGCGCTGCGGTCTTCTTCATCAGCATCGATCAGCCAGCGCTCCAGGCAATGCTGCTGGTCGTCCAGGACCTGATATTCATATACGCGCCAGTAGCGCGGATCGCGGGCCGGCTGCCACTGGTAGGCCACGGTCAGGCCGGTGGCATAGCTGTGCGACGCCATCAGATCGCTGGCGCGATCCCAGCTGAAGCGGCGGGTTTCAACACCGTCGGCATCCTGAACCGCAATCAGCTGGCCCTGCGGGTTATAGCGGTAGTGCACCAGAGGACGTAATTCCCCGGCGACCATCTGATGCAGCGCCGCCAGCCGGCCGTGTTGCGGTTCATAGCTCAGCCGCACGTCCAGCGCTTCATTATCGCCAGCGATGGCGGTCAGCTGTCCGGCTTCGTTCCAGCTGAAGTGCTGGCAGTTTTCGTGACGATCGTAGATACGGCCAATACGCCACTCGCCTTCGCGCTGCGGATCCGGCTCATAAAGATGAAACTCGCCCTGCGCGGTCTGCATGACGATAACGCCCTGCAGCGAGCAGAACAGCGTAAAACCCTCTTCATCAAAACGCACCACGTCGCCTGGCGCAATCTCGCCCAGCCCCAGCTCCTGACCCGTTATGTCGCGCCAGGCAAACTGGAAAGTCCCATCCGGATGACGAAAGCGGAGCAGGCGCGTTTCAAACGGCAGCATCCAGCCCGTGCCCAGCAGGCCGGTCGTCAGATTGCGGCTGTGATAGATGCGCTGCCAGTAAAGCGGGATACGATCTTCCAGCACAAAATCCAGATCGTCCTGACCGGCCAGGATCTTGGCCCCGGTAGCATAGTTAACCGGGTGAAAACTCTGCATCGCCGCGGAGGAGATGGCGCCTGCGGCAACCGTTCCTCCGGCTTCAGAAACGATCGTACAGGTGATTTGGCGCAGCGCCCGCCGCACGGCGATGCGGGTAAAAAGCTGTTCCAGCAGTTTAGCGCCCTCTGCCCCAATACCGCCGCTCAGCAGGCCGCCGACAAAATAGGCCAGCATGTTTTTGCCGCTACGGATATCGCGCACCACCACGCTGTCCCCGCCGATGCGTACGCGCGGGTTATCGCTGACCTGAACAGTGGCTTCACAGGTGCTGCGATGCCCGTTGCGCACCGCAGGATGGCCATTGATCATGACCTTTTTTGACCCTTCCGCCAGGAAATTGGCGTTCTCGGCCAGGTGCCCTTTGGTACAGGCGACGGTGTCTTTGTTCGCTGGCGTAGCGTAGGGGCTGGCGCTGGCAACGGTCGGCTGCACCAGATCGTCCCAGAGATGACCGAACCAGCTGCCCACCGATGCGGCGCTGAGATGGCTGACTTTATCCAGCGCGGCGCTTACCGCATCGCCCGGATGACGGACAGTGGAAGCGATGCCGCCTGCCACCGCCATGGCAATATCTTTCAGCCCCGGCGCTTCTTCGCTGCCAGCGGAAGGCGAAGCCAGCCAGGCCCGGCTGACGGTACCTGCAGCACGGGCGGCCGGTTTGCCCATGATTTTTACATTATCAGAGCCGCTGGAAATGACCGCATCCGGCGGCCCTCGCATCCCCAGCGTATCCAGCAGGCCGTCAACGGCGTCGCTGGCTTTGTTGCCCAGTTTTTCAGGATAGCCAGACGCCATGGCACCCAGCATGGCTGCCGCGCCAACCGCAATGCCGGCTACCGGGTTGATAGCAAACAGCATGCCGGCACCGACTATAATGCCGGTGTAAATAGCGCCTTCCACCAGTCCGCTGACAAGATCGGCCAGAGCAGAACTGTGAACTAAGGGATCGTCTAAGCGGGCCGCGATCGGTTCGGACATCATTCAGCCCTCCGATCCTGCGGCAGGAATAAATCCTTCTTTGATCGCCTGCCAGACGGTCAGAGAAGCCGGATCGAAGGATCCTGCCCGACTGAAGGTCAGCGTCATCAGATGCGTGTCGGTTCTGACAACCAGCAGTTTTTGCACCACCAGCACACCCTGGTTTTCAAATCGCATGGCGACTTCCTGCGCGGGTAAATTGCCAAAAAGCGTTTCCTGCTGCTCTTCTGCGGCAAACTTTTTCATATCCCGCTTCACTTTTGCCAACTGCTGTTGCAGATAGCGCGCTTCTTCGCCTTCCTGCACATCCCATGCGCGGGTGACGACCAGCGTGGCCTGCGCTTTCGGCAGTGTGAGAATAGTAATACTTTGTTCCTGACAAATTTCCGGCAAATGCAGCTTGCCTTCCGTTAGCCAATATTCCTTTTGCTGGCTCATGCTTCGCTCCCTTTATCGTTTAATTCTTTCTCTAATTCGCTGGAGATATCTTTTGGCGTTGGCGAAGGCGATGGCGCTTTTGCGGGTTGTGTCATATTCAGATCGAGCGTGCCGCCCGTGTTGATTTGTCCCTGTTCTGAGGCGTTGATCTGAAAATTTTTACACTGGATGGAAACGGTGCCGTTGGCGTCAAGGGTCAGCATGCTGTCGCCGCTGACCAGGCTGATACTTTTGCTGGAAGCCAGCTGCATCCTTCCGTCCGATCTGACCGTATAATCCCACCCAACCAACTCATAGTGTTCGCACTGCGTGGTATTAAAGCAGGAGCCAAAAATTTTCGTGCTGTAGTCTCTCTCAACCTTTAAACTCGAGTAGCCCCCCACAGCCCGGGTTTCATCGTTTTTGATGTTGGTATCCATATTCTTCTGCGCCTGGATCCACACCTGCTCCTCGCCCGCCTTGTCCTCAAAGCGCAGCGCGTTGGCGT
>NZ_DALZCD010000357.1:0-3576 GCF_031978025.1 Erwinia sp. | reverse complement strand
CGCTGTGCAGCAGCAATTTTCGTCACTCTGACGGCGCCACATGAACACTCCGTCGTTCTCGCTGTTGGATCGAAACTCAGCGCGCCACTGCGATCGGATCGTACAGATCGCCCCCGGATCCGGGAGGCAGAGCGCCATCATGGCCGCACTGTTTTCGCTGTGTTAATGGGTAAAGCGTCGCGCAATAAAACTTGTCGGGGCCGGTGAAATGGCACAAACATATTGCACGGAAGGATTCCGGATGATGCCAGAAGCGATCGGGGCAAATAGATCCTGAAGGGAAAAGGGATACTTTTTCCAGTCTGTAGCTGCATTGCAGGTGCATCTGAGGGCGCCCTTTCAGTCTACGACGGCGCACACACCGTGGCGGTTAAAGCAGTAAGTGGGGCTGCCGCAGGGTCGGGCCAGAGAACGGATAACCAGAGAAACCTGACAGAAGAAATAAAATAAGCCCGGAACAGATCCGGGCCTCAGATACCGGCAAGAGAGAGTTGTCTATCGCCTCAAAGCCATAAACTAATCCGCTTTACGCGGGTAATCTTCACTGTTGATCCATGCGTGATCTTTTTCCCAACTGAACTTCCACAGGCGAACCGGCCCGGCCATCACGTTCAGGTAGTAATTGTCGTAACCGGCAATAGTCGCCACCGGATGATAGCCTCGCGGCACCGTCACCACATCATGGTTGTAAGCCGCCATGCACTCATCCAGCGAGCGGTCGTCGGTATAGACACGCTGCATGGCAAAACCCTGTTCCGGGTTGAAGCGATGGTAATAGGTTTCTTCCAGATAGGTTTCGGTTTCTGAATCCTCCCTGTCGTGCTTATGGCTGGGGTAAGAACTGGTATCGCCTTCGTCGGTATACACCTCGACCACCAGCAGGCTGTCAGCGGGTTGGTCATCAGGCAAAATATTATGTACCAGCCGTTTATTGCGTCCTTTACCGCGCTTCTCAACGCCCACATCGCCGGGAGCTATCAGGCGCGCCGGCAGATTACCCGAGCCAGGCGCGCGACAGACCGCCAGTTCCAGGTCGGAATCGGCCTGCACCTCTACCCTATCGTTATGCGGCACGTAAACGGAATAAGGCGGCGTGCGCTCAAAAGGTGACATGCGCCTGCCGATATTGGGAAACTCCGCGTCGCGGGTTTTTACCGAAGCCAGCCCGGCCACCAACACCAGACACAGTTCCTGACTACCGCTTTCCAGCTGCAGAGTCTGGCCCTTTTTCAGCTGATAAGCTTCAAAGCCGACATAGCGCCAGTTCGCGCTTTCTGGAGTAATTTGCTGGATACGTCCCTGCGCATCCGGGCGTTGTGCTTTGGATAGCAATGGCATGATGCTTCTCCTTATGAGTTAGCCCAGCGTTGGCATACTGAATTCAGAAACGGTTTTTTGTCCGCTCGGCCAGCGAACGGTCGCGGTTTTCATACGAGTGTAAAAACGCACGCCATCCGGCCCGTGGACGTTTAGCGCACCGAATACAGAACGCTTCCAGCCACCGAAGCTGTGGAAGGCCATAGGTACAGGCACCGGCACGTTAACGCCGACCATGCCCGCCTGGACTTCGCGTACGAAGTCGCGGCCGGTATGCCCGTTGCTGGTAAAAATAGCGCTGCCGTTACCAAATTCATGGCTGTTAACCAGTTTCAGCGCCGTTTCATAATCAGGCGCGCGCATGATGCTCAGCACTGGGCCAAAAATTTCTTCACGCCAGATAACCATATCGGAAGTGACGTTATCAAAAAGCGTGCCGCCCACATAGTAGCCTTCTGTATAGCCCGGCACCTGGAAGTTACGTCCGTCGACAACGAGTTTTGCGCCTTCTTCTACCCCTTTATCGATATAGCCAAGCACCTTTTTCTGGTGTGCGGCGGAGACAACCGGCCCCATTTCATTTTCTTCTTCTTTCTGTATGCCGGGGCCAACGCGCAGGGCTTTAATCAACGGCGTCAGCGCGGCAATCAGCTTATCGGCCGTATCGTCACCAACCGCAACCACAACCGGTAACGCCATGCAGCGCTCGCCAGCAGAACCAAAGGCACCGCCCATAATGGCATTGACCGTAGCATCCAAATCAGCGTCCGGCATCACAATCGCATGGTTTTTCGCCGCGCCAAAAGCCTGCACGCGCTTGCCATGTGCGCTGGCCGTTTTATAAATATGTTCCGCTACGCCAGAAGAGCCAACGAAGCTGACGGCCTGAACGCGTGGATCGGTATAAAGCTGTTCAGCATCTTCATTAGAGCAGTGAATAACATTAAAGACGCCATCCGGCAGCCCGGCTTCCGTCAGGAGTTCGGCCATGCGCACGGAGGCAGAAGGATCCAGCGCTGGTGGCTTAAGCACAAAGGTATTGCCGCAGGCCAGCGCAATAGGGAACATCCACAGCGGTACCATCGCCGGGAAGTTGAAAGGCGTAATGCCGGCGACCACGCCCAGCGGCTGCATCAGTGAATAGCTGTCTACGCCTGTCGCAACGTCTGCCGAATTTTCGCCTTTGATCAAATGAGGGATACCGCAGGCAAATTCCACGACTTCCATCCCACGCGTCAGCTCGCCCAGGGCATCTGACCACACTTTGCCGTGCTCGCTGACAATCAGTGCAGCCAACTCTTCGCGATGCTGTTCCATCAGGGCTTTAAAATTGAAGAGAACGCGCGCACGACGCAGTGGCGACGTGCGGGACCAGCCTTCAAACGCGTTATGTGCCACTTCAATGGCGTGAGCGACCTCTTGGGCCGTGCTTTGTGTCAGCTCGCGCACCGGTTTGCCGGTCGCCGGGTCGTAAACCGGAATCGTTTCGTTGCTGGCGCTCAGAGACGTTTTTCCGCCGATAAAGTTTCCTGTAATAGTCATATCTTGGCCTCTTGAATGGTGGTATTCCCTGCGGGCGGCAGCTTTCTTAGCGGACGGCCCGACCGGACAACTCCCGAATGCGTGCAAAGACACTATTATATTGGAATGAATTTTTCAAATATTCTGGTTTAGAAAATCTGTTTTTAGCGTTATGGATCGCATTTTTTCCTTCGGGATACGGGCGGGTTACAGGCAGCCTCCGTCCAGGCAACTAAAATGAAGATTCCAGACATGATGGGGTTTTTCACTTAAAAAAAAACTTTTTCCGTTGCCGTACCTTCTGTTTTTATCGTGCAAAAAAAAGGCAAAACCTCAGCCCTTCCTCTTCCTGGAAACGAAATTTTGAGAGAAGGATCTAAAAATTTAAATTTCATAGTTCCTTAATAATGAAATAAATGTTTTTCTTATGCACGACTTCAGACAGTCCCGGTACGAACGAAGGGCACAGGTTAATGCCGCTAGTCTGGTTGCTGGTAGCGCCCACAACCCAGCACCTTTGCCAACGTAGATGATGCTTACCCCTTTTACTTTGCAGGAGCAGCAAGATGGCCATTGATCCAACCCGTTTCTGTATTAACCGTAAAATTGCTCCTGCTCTTGGCATCGCGCAATTTTTCCAGCTGGTTCACGGTCTCGGCCTGAATAAGGTCGAACTGCGTAACGACATGCCCAGCGGCAAGGTGACAGATAACCTGAGCTATGAAGAGGTTCGCGAAC
>NZ_DALZCD010000356.1:0-3602 GCF_031978025.1 Erwinia sp. | reverse complement strand
CGCCATTGATGGCTATGGCAAAATTCATTATGAAGCCGATGCTGCTTATAAGCCGGCCGCAGGCGACAGTAATAAAGTTGTTTTCCAGATTACCAAAGCAGAAAATGGCCCTAAAGTCCCTAACCTCGGGCTGGAGCGTGTTGCTCGCGTAGTCAATTTATATATCGCTTCCGGCGTGCCGCAAGATAAGCTTAAATTTGTCGTGTCGGTCACCGGTGATGGTACGCCAGCGATGTTAAATAATGCAGAATATAAGAAAGTTTTTGGTGTGGATAACCCTAATCTTAAGTTGATTAGCGAACTGCGTGAGAAAGGCGTGGATGTTTCCGTCTGCGATCAGTCAGTAGCTTTCCACCATTTCAAGCATGACTGGATCGATACTTCCGTTACCCACGCGCTTTCCAGCCCGACTACGGTCGCCACGCTTGAGAATCAGGGTTACGCCTTCCTCGCGATGTAATGTTTCTCTGTCCCGCCCGCTGAAGGGGCGGGACAGGTTCCCGCCTTTCGCTCTCCTCCTTCGGCACCATTTATCTCTGCCCCTTTACAAAAAATTGAGTTAAAATCACTAAGATTATTCCTAATGGTGACGATACCCTGGTATGACTCCATGCTTCACCAGGGCATGCGCGTGACCAAATCAAACTAAAAAAGAAGCGACATCTATGAAATGTTTCCTCAGGGCTCATCCATGAGGCTTCCTCGTCTGAAGCTGGATTTGCGCACGCTGATTATGCTGCTGGCTTTCGCCAGCATCGCGATCACGCTGGCCAACTCGCTGTATGCCACCTGGCAAGTGCAGCGTGAAGTGCTGATTGACAATACGTTAGAATCTAACCGGGTTTATGCGACCAAACTTGCCTCGACCACAGAAATGTTTTTTCAACTGGCGGAATCGCAGCTGGCTTTCAGCGCCAAAACGCTGGGGCAGGGAGGCAACGACGAAGCGCTGATGCAGCGTGAAGTCATGCGCCTGCGCGAGCAGACCAATAGTTTTAATTCTGCGGTGATTGTGGATGCCAACGGCTGGGTGAAAGCTATCTCGCCTGACTCGCTGATGCTGAAGGGTGTGCATCTTACCACGCCAGCTACGCAACAGGCGCTGGCCGAGCGTAAACCGCTGGTCAGCCAGCCTTCCGTATCGGTGGCCCATAATCTGATGGTGTTCGTCTCCTATCCCGTCTGGTCGCCCGGCGGCACTTATCTGGGCTTTGTCGGCGGCACGATTTACCTGAAGAAAAAGAGCATTCTTAACGAGCTGCTGGGTGAACAGTTTTATCGCGACGGCTCCTCTTTGTATGTCGTTGACAGCGGCAACCGCGTGCTTTATCACCAAAACGGCGCGCTGATTGGGCAAAAAATTGCGCCGCTGATAAGCGAAAAACTGAAACAAAATAACGGCTATCAGCAGGTCTCGAAGAAAAATGGCGAGCCAATGCTGGCCGGTTACGCGATGGTGAATACGCCCGGCTGGATGATTGTGGCGATGAAGCCGACGCCAACCACGCTGACGCCGCTGACCAGCCTGATGCTGCAGGTGGTGCAGCGCGCCGTTCCGCTGGCGCTGCTGACGCTGGCACTGGCCTGGCTGTTTGCCTGCCTGATTGCACGACCGCTGGGGCAGCTGGCCAACAACGCCAGCCAGATGGATACGCCCGGCGCGTCTGGCGAGATTGGCGCTATTCGTTCTTGGTATTATGAAGCGGCGCAGATCAAGCGGGCTATGCTGACCGGCCTCGGTTTGCTGCAGGATAAAATTGGGCGCCTGAAATTTGAGGTGCAGACCGATCCGATGACCTCTTTGCTGAACCGCCGTGGTCTGAACGCCGTACTCGAATACTTTTACGCCACGCGTCAGCCTTTCGCCGTACTGGCGCTGGATATTGACCACTTTAAACGCGTAAACGACAGCTGGGGCCATGACGCAGGCGACAGAGTGATCAAAAGCGTGGCGCAGCAGCTTGGCAAAAGTTCGCGCCAGACCGATGTGGTATGCCGTAATGGAGGCGAAGAGTTTTTGATGATCCTGCCGGGCGCTGACCGGAAAATGGCGGCGGTGATTGCTGAACGCGTACGCAAAAAAATTGAGCAGCTGGAGCTGGCGCCGGTCGGACGCGTCACGCTGTCAATTGGCGTGGCGCTGTGGGACGCGGATGAAATGCCGCTGGAAAGCGTGTTTAAACACGCGGACGACGCGCTTTACAACGCTAAACATGCCGGGCGAAATCGTGTGGTCGTCAGCGGAGAGTGGCATGAAACAGCACAGGACTTTTACCGTCAGTATGGCTGAAGCCTGACCTGAAGGTCGCGCGACCGGGCGGTTTTTCAGGTAGACTCGGCGGCTTCCTTCAGTAAGCCAGGACTTTTCCATGCTGGATCTTCTACTACAGTGGTATCGCCGACGCTTCAGCGATCCCCAGGCTATCGCGCTGCTGGCGATACTGCTTGCCGCTTTCGGCATCCTCTTCTTTTTTAATGGTCTGCTGGCGCCGCTGCTGGTCGCGCTGGTGGTCGCTTACCTGCTGGAGTGGCCGACAGTGCGCCTGGAACGGCTTGGCTGTTCGCGTACCTGGGCCACCACTATCGTGCTGATTTTCTTCGCTACGATTGTCTTAATGCTGATCCTGTTTGTCGCCCCCGTCGCCTGGCAGCAGGGCATTAATTTAGCGCACGAGCTGCCTACGATGTTGACCGGGTTATATCATTTCGCTACGCGATTGCCCGAACGTTTCCCGGCGCTGATAGATGTCGGACTGGTCGACATCGTGGTAGAAAACCTGCGCGCCAGGCTGAGCGGCATAGGCGATCAGCTGCTGAGATATTCTTTGGCCTCGCTGGTGGGGCTGATGACGTTGGCTATTTACCTGGTGCTGGTGCCGCTGATGGTTTTCTTCCTGCTTAAGGATAAAGAGCAGCTGCTGACCATGATTGGCCGCATCTTACCGCGCAACCGCGGGCTGGCCGGTCAGGTCTGGCTGGAAATGAATCAGCAGCTTTCGAACTATATTCGCGGCAAAGTGTTGGAGATGGTGGTCGTAGGCGTGGCGAGCTGGATCGGTTTTCTGGCTATCGGCATGAACTACGCGCTGCTGCTGGCGGTACTGGTCGGGGTGTCGGTGCTTATTCCTTACATTGGTGCGCTGGCCGTGACCGTGCCGGTTATCGGCGTGGGGCTGGCACAGTGGGGGCTGGGCGGCGATTTCTGGACGATGATTATCGTCTATCTGATTATTCAGGGGCTGGACGGCAATATTCTGGTGCCGGTGCTTTTTTCCGAGGCGGTCAATCTGCATCCGTTGGTGATTATTCTGTCGGTGGTGATCTTCGGCGGCTTATGGGGTTTCTGGGGCGTGTTTTTTGCTATTCCTCTCGCCTCGCTGGTTAAAGCGGTGCTGCAGGCCTGGCCTGATGAACTTCATTCTGCCCCTTCAAAGCCTGACTAATTGAAGCACCGTCGGATGATTTTTAGCCCAGGAAAGGTTATTGCAACGGGCGGAAAGCGCTCCGCACGTTCTGACATCAGGCCGATTTCAAATAGTCCACTACAATGTCGTGATGGTTACTGGTTTTGAAATCATCGAATACTTTTTCGATATGGCCGT
>NZ_DALZCD010000355.1:0-3643 GCF_031978025.1 Erwinia sp. | reverse complement strand
AGTTTTGACTTCGCTGCTTTTGGCCTTGCTTAACGCGATTTTGGCGGCGGCGATTTCATTGATATTGGCCTGCGCCATATCCTTCACGGCTTTTTCGTCGCCGGCGCTAAGTTTGCCGCTTGATGCGGCATGAGCGGCAGTGTCGGTCTGCGCGGCGCTCGTCGCCTTGGCCTGCACGCCGACAGTGCTGAACATCGCAGCGACTACCGATACGGCCAGCAGCCCTTTCAAGGTTTTATTCTTTTGCATTTTGTTCTCCTGAGGGTCATGGGTAAGGCTGATTAACCGTACACAGCCTCGTCTCTACATCACAACTGCAATGGTCAGTATAGGATCAACGATTTGAAACAGTAGATTAATTTATGGTTTTCAAGGGAAGAAGACAAAAATAAAGGAAGCAAAGAAAGGGAAGTTGAACGGCATTGCGTATGAAAAAAGGCAGACTGGGGGGCACGTTCACGAACCTGGGTGACCAGTCTGGTGGAGACATAAACCATGCAAACCGGCACACGTCTGCTTCTCGCCTGTCAGGAAGTAGCATGAAGCCTCAGTACCTGGCGACGCTAAATTGAGTGGTATCGCCCACAGCAATCTGTCCTCATTCAGTAGGTCTGTAGGTCTGTAGGTCTGTAGGTCTGTAGGTCTGTAGGTCTGTAGGTCTGTAGTAAAAATGTTCTCGTGACTATCAGTAACATCAGCAAACTTTGCTGGCATTTCCATTCAGATAAGATGATTCTGGTGGATAGGATCTGATTTTTAAGCGGTTATACGGGCAACGCTCCGAATAAAAGCCTCACCAGGCAAGAGGAAATGGCGATGATAAATCTTCTTCTTCTCAGGCTACCCATATAACGTTTCTCATTGGCATTTATTGTGCACCGGTGGCAATGAATGTCGAGCCGGAGAAAATAAACGCCAGATCATTATCACTTAATATGATTCCGGAGGATTTTCATTGTCTTAATCTGAGCCGAAAATGTCGCTGATTGCAAGCCAGAAGGATTCCAATTGCGAGCCGCTACAAGTAATGCTTTGTCAAACAGGCATTTACCTTAACGATTAACGGCAACGGCGTAATGCTTATTTTTATCGACATCAACACGAATAAAGCCCTGGACTGATTCGTAATCGCTGGATTCGGCCAATGTTTCTCCCTTTTTATACAGGTTAACCAGGCAAACTCGGAGGTCAGGCACAGGCATCCGCGTTACAGATAGTCCCGGCTAAATTGCCTGACCTGGCCCCTGTTAGCGGTTACCAGCACCCTATCAGAGCCGGTGACATTATTCTTTTGATCACAGACGGTTGTGGCCAGTAATTATGCATGACCTGGCTAACCCCTCCCCTTGATATAAGCGGCATAAATAAATTAAGACAGAAAAGTTGTCTGGCAATGGTCGGTGAAGAACCTCTCAGAATAAACTTTTCTATGTACAACCCGTTTACGTTTGAAGGATTAGTATGTGGATGAATAAAAACAAGGGGCGTTTTATGAAAATTTCAAATGAATACGTACGGCAGCACTATCGTGGAATCCATCCTTCCGACCGGGATGGTAGAGCAAGCATTCACAATCCAGAACGTGGCTTTCGCTATGAAAATATGCTTTTGTTGAGGGAGGGTTTAATCAATCCCTTTACCGGAGATAAACAGGATGGTGATATATTAAAGCAAAAATATCAAGAGGCTATCGAAAACGAAAGGTTTGAAATCGTACAACAATATGTCTATCTTTCAGATTATGTAGAAAAAAACCTTGATGGCAAAGCATTTCAGCTCCTCACACATATCTTTGAGCAGGCAAAATCAGCTGGTACAAAATTACTCCTGAGATTTGTTTATAAATATAATGCAAATGTTGATCAGGCTGGTTACAAAGAACCAAATATAGCACAATTAAAAACCCATATGCACCAGTTGAGAGGGATTTTAAATAATGGCGTAATATATGCATTGCAGTTTGGATGGATAGGTTTATGGGGCGAGCAACACAACACCACTTATTCTGCTGAGCAAATCAAAAATATATACAGCTCCTTTTTTGTAGATTTTATGCCAGCAAGCAAAAAAATAACCATGAGGGATAAAAGTAGAAGGGATGCTCTCATTGAGGCCATTACACCTTTGCACGATGAGGATAAAATAAGAATAGGTTATAATAACGATTACTATACCTTAGATGCACATCCAAAAGCGCCGGGTAACGATTTCTTATGGAACACGCCAGTTTATAATGACTTAAAAAGCTTTGGTTTTGATTCTATATATGATGTGGAAATGCCCTATAGTGGCAACGACGATGAATGGAATCTTAATTTCGTCCCGCCTGATTTTGGATGGGGAACAATATTCAGATTCACTGAGCTGGGAGCCTCTACTTTCAGTATAATACACAACAAAGATGTGTGTATCGCAGCTTTACGTAATGAGATGGTAACAAATAACAGATTTGATAGTGTCGGTTTTATTCGCGATCTGGATTATTTCTGGGATGATGAAAGAGATAATTTCGCACCAAGAAGTGCTTTTGATTACATCAGGGATCACTTAGGTTATCGCTTAGTCCTGGAAGAAGCAACCTATCCCGGGTCTGCCAGATCTGGAGACACCCTGTCCGTAAACTTCCTGATAAGAAATTTTGGATTTGCCAGAGCCGTGAATAAAAGGCCGATTGCTATTTTATTATTAAAGGATACGAGCCATGAAGTGGTATTTGAGACATTCCTGGAGCATGGCGCTGAACAGTGTGCGGCTGGAAGAGGACATTTATTTAGTCACTCTGCATTACTTAAAAACCTGAGCCCGGGTTCTTATCGGATTGCACTCTGGTTACCTGATGAAGATCTTACCCTGAGGGATACGCCTGCTTTTGATATACGCCTGGCCAATGCCGGTGATAATTTTACCTGTCTTGAGACGAAGCATAGCCGGTTTAATATTTTCGGGAGCATAAATATTGTTGAATAATGTGGTGGAAGGGGCGTAAATCAGCATGATTGGTTGATGAGGCTATTGTACGGAAAACCTTCGGGGTCCGGCGTAGCCCTCCGGAACAGGCTGCTTCAGACGCGCCACGATGTCCCGCTGCATCAGCGTCTGTAGGCTGGCTTACCGGTGGGTTATGGGAGAGAAAGTTCAGCGTGGTGCCGTCAGTATAGTGTGCCAGATGCATCCCCGCTATCGGCGGCTTTTCAGATAGCAGCCCAGATACTTTACGGTTTTTTTGCCATCAGCAATTTTTTTTAACAGGTAGACGTGTCAGTCGCCGCCGACGCTCAGCACCAGACGGCGCCACTGCGATTCGGGATTGATATGCGCCAGGGATGGCAGCAGCGCAATGCCTTCGCAGCAGCAGATGATGGATATTCAACACTCAGCAGGCGCGCATGGCGTCTGTCCGTAAGCCGATTTTTTCCTTTTGCCGTGCTCATCGATGCCGCAGCAGGTGGCCGTCACATGAATATGCAAAGGCCAGTTAAACGTACTACAGATGGCACAGAAAAACCGCTATCCAGCCCGCGTTTAACGGCGGCGTACAGCAGATTATCGGTGGCCAGGCGGCAGTGGTCGTTGAGAAGCCAGCGGTTGACCCCGGGCAAGGGGCTACGGCGAATCAGGTCATGGCAGATAATAATCTTCCCTT
>NZ_DALZCD010000354.1:0-3682 GCF_031978025.1 Erwinia sp. | reverse complement strand
CGAAGCAGAGAAGAAATTCTTTGTTGTGGATTACGTTAAGGCCGGCATCCTGCCCGGGAGGAAAGGCATGATGCCTGAAGCGAGTGAGTACGCCTTGTCAGAGGCAACATCCTGCACAAGCCAGTCGTGAAAAACGTTGACTTCATGGCGCATAGACTGCTGAGGGGTTACCAGATAGTACGACCAGCTGAGCGGCCAACGGTGGTCAGGATGCAGCTGAACCAACTGCCCGGTTTCAATCAGCTGCTTCACCAGAGCATAACGTACAATGGCTACGCCCCGGCCGCTCAGGGCTGACAGGATAACAGCGGAAGTGGAGTTAATATGCAGGCCGCTTTCAAGTGCGTCGGGGGCGCCGACCGTACTCAGCACGTCGTGCCACGAGGGGAAATTCGCGCCGGGATGCGGCGTATCGTCGTGGATCAGTTTTTGTGTGGCGAGCCATTCACTGCAGGCTATTTTCGTGGTAGGCACCAGTCGCGGACTGCAGACCAGTATCGCCTCTTCATTCATTAGCCAGGTTTTATTCACCCCGGGCCAGCCGCCCTGCCCGCAGCGAATGCCAATATCCGCCTCGCCGTGTGACACATCCATCAGCCTCTCCGTGACGTTGAGCCGCAGGTCGATTGTCTCATGGGTTTCCGAGAACCGATTCAACCGCGCCATCAGCCAGTTCATCATCAGGACCTGCGAAGCCGTCACCACGACGACGGATCGCGCCCGGCGCCCGCGCAGTTTATTTAACCCGGTTTCCAGCTTGTCCAGCCCCTGGGTGATGTCGTGCAGGGCTTCCTGCGCTTCATCAACCAGCGTCAGTCGCGCCTTCCCTGAACGGGTACGGTGAAGGAGCGGATGCCCTACCCAGTCTTCCAGCGAGCGGACAAGCTGGCCCACGGCGGCAGGCGTAACGCCGAGTTCCTGCGCCGCGCCGGTAAAACTGCCGTGCCGGGCGGTAGCTTCAAAGGCATGCAGCCATTTCAGTCGGTTTAGCGATCGCATGACAAATATCCTGAGTCCTGTTTTTTTACAGTATACCTTATCGAGAAAGATTTTCTTTCCTGCATCGCAATATCTTCTCAGTCGTCAGTTCGGCTGCAGGATGGCATTCTGGTTTCACACGATGAGAAGCAGTGCTTTTCATCAATGACAACCAGATGATTTTAAAGAGGTTAGCGATGAACGCATCTTTTAGCGGTAAGAAACTGTTAGTGGTCGGTGGGACAAGTGGAATGGGCTTTGAAACGGCGAAGCTGATCCTGAAAAACGGCGGCAGCGTGGTGCTGGTCGGTAATCGTCAGGACAAAGCCGATCGGGCACGCCAGGCGCTGGCTGCAGACGGCCAGGTATCCATCATTGTGGCCGACCTGATGAAAGAGGAAGGAATGCAGCACGTGGTAAATACCATTAACGCCGAACACAAAGATATCAGCCTGCTGGTGAATGCCGCTGGCGTGTTCTTTCCAAAACCGTTTATTGAAAATGAAATGTCTGATTACGACATGTACATGAGCATTAACCGCGCGACGTTCTTCATTACCCGCGACGTGGTACGCAATATGGTTGAGGCGGGCATCAAAGGTTCTATCGTGAATATCGGCTCTATGTGGGCGCAACAGGCTATCGGTGCCACCCCTTCTTCCGCCTACTCCATGGCGAAAGCCGGTCTGCACGCGCTGACCAAAAACCTGGCGATTGAACTGGGCGGCAACGGTATTCGTGTCAATGCAGTTTCCCCGGCCGTTGTTCACACCCCGATTTACGAAGGCTTTATCCCGAAAGACGACGTGAAAGGCGTAATGAACAGTTTCGACAGCTTCCACCCGATTGGCCGTGTGGGGACGCCGGTCGACATCGCGGAAACCGTTGCCTTCCTGCTTTCTGATAAGACCGACTGGGTCACCGGCGCTATCTGGGACATCGATGGTGGCGTGATGGCGGGCCGTAACGCCTGATGACTATGCCGCACGGGGTTTCTACGTGCGGCACTGGAGTAATGATGCCAATCCAGACCGCTAACTATGATCTTGTGACCACATGGCGCGGAGGCATGGCGAGCCGCACGCTTTGCCACTCCTTTGCCGGAGGCAAGCGTCAGAAGATGAGGCAAAAACACGTTATCGATTCAGATGAACCTGCCGAGCTGGGGGGTAAGGGGCAGGCACCCAATCCTCAGGAGCTGATGCTGGCCGCTTTTAACGCCTGCATGACGGCCGCGTTCTTGCAGGAAGCCTGTTGGGTAGGTATCACGCTTACCCACCTTGAAATCCAGACGTGCGGGCAACTCCTGACGAGCCTCTCCCCGTTATGGGGACAACCCGCAAGGGAAGCCCCCGGCAGGCTGCAGTACGTTATTCGCGTCAGCGGCCACGGCAGAATGTTTCAGTTTGAACAAGCCCATCAACGGGTGATTGACTCATCCCTGAACCGGTGGTTACTGGCTCAAAATATGACGATCGAAGGGGATTTAATTGTGCTCTGACATAGCCTGACTTATATGTTCGGCCTGGGGAAAACAGGGTGACCCTATCGGGACCCACTCTCCGGCAGGATGGCGATCCCCTCGATGCGACTACAACCCGCCACCAGCTAACCTAAACCAACGATCCGGATACGTAAGGTATTTTCGCTGAGCATCAAATATGGGCGGTGGGCTTAACGCGTTTTCTCTTTACCCTCGCAATCTAAACATTCTGACCTAACCGTTTTACAGGGGATGACATGAATAAAACCTTTCGCGCTAATGAGCCAGGATACTTAATCAAATGACCACAGATGCGGCGATCTGACTTTTCCCGCGCTGGTGGTTCAGCCTGCGCCCCCCCTGGAAAGCCCGATAGCGCGAGTATGCTTTACCGCCTGGCATATGGAGTCAGGCGCAAAGGCAACATGCATCGCGATGAGCGAAACGTCTGCTGTCCGCTTATCGCAGACGCAGCCAGATCGCCGTCCCCAGTATCTGAATCAGCAAATCACACGTTAACTAATGTGCGATAAATTTATGCTTAAAATGATGTATTGGTTCTGGATATCTGTTCTGAACACGAGCCATTATTTTTATGTACGCCGTGCAGGCGGACAGAAATGGCCAGGACCGATTTGCCCGGTTTCTGGTGAAGACGCCGGGCGTGGCCGGAGGTTGCAGAAATGCGCTGAGGGCGCCTGTGGTGGTGTGGTGTGGCGGTGTGGCGGTGTGGCGGTGTGGCGGTGTGGCGGTGTGGCGGTGTGGCAAACTGATGTTAAGGTTAATAAGCAAAGGGCAGATCATAAAAACAAAGGAAAGTGGATGAAAATCAAGATATGTGATGCGTCGGACATTCCGGAACTGGCAAATATTTTTGTCGAAATGGAGTCATATTATTTTGGGGACAAGGCTGTCAGCTACGACGAAATGCTCGCCTACCTGACCAACAGGGTTTTCTCTCCCTACTCTGGTGTAACCGTCCTGGGAGCATGGCAGAAAGGAACGCTGGTCGGCTTTGCCACATTCACGCTGATGTTTCCTGCTCCAAAATGCTCTGGCCAGGCGTATATGAAAGATCTCTTTACCTCGGCGGATGTCAGAGGTCAGGGGGTGGCGAAATCCCTTATGCAGTTTATAGCGGCTTTTGCAATTGAGCATGGCTGCACTCGGTTTGACTGGACGGCTGAAACCACCAACCCGAAAGCAGCCGGGTTTTATCTT
>NZ_DALZCD010000353.1:0-3729 GCF_031978025.1 Erwinia sp. | reverse complement strand
TACGCCAAGTGCCAGCGCCACCGGTGCGCCAAACAGAAAACCGCGTGCTTCCGTGCCGACCACCTTAGTAATACCTGCATCACGATAGCGTTCAACCAACAGTTCAATGCTGAGTGCATAGGCTTTTGGATCTTCCAGCAGGCTGGTGACGTCACGAAAAAGAATGCCTGGCTTAGGATAATCCTCAATGCTTTTGATACTGTTTTTAAGAAATTCAAGCTGCTGCGCAGTCGCGGTCATAGTGTTACGCCTGGTAAATACAAATCTGACTCGCGCAGCTTCGTTGCTCTGGCGAAGAGAGTCGCAGAGCATGACGGAAGTGTCCGGGGGAAGCCACGCACGAAAACGACCAAATCTATGCAAATCATCCGACAATTGCAACCGCCGGAAGCAAAATCCGCGTATTTGTTGCTGCTAATCAACGTGAGCCGACCAGAAAAAAGCAGACCAGCGCACAGAACGTTCAAATTAAGCGTATGATAGGCGCGGCTCACCAGGAGAGAGAGAAAATGAAAAGTGCCCATTTGCTTGAGCAGCTGGAAGCCAGGCTGGAAGAGCTGGCGCAGACCATTGCGCCTCACGCTAACCAACGAACCGCGAAAGCGCGTTTTGACAGCCAGCTGTTTCACTGCCACGGTACGCGACTTGCTGATTATTTACAGGAAGCGCGGCAAAGTATGGCTTTACTCAGGCAGAGCGTAAATGGTCATCGGACGGAGCGTGTCGCCTGGATGGCAGAGCGCGTAGTGTTGCAAATGAGCGCGCTACAACGTGAACTGGCCACGCTAAAGCTGCGTAACAGCGAAACGAAACCAGAAGCGGAGCCGGAAAATCTCTACGAGAAGCTGGCAAAGCATCAGGATTATGAGCGTCGCCTGCGTGCAATGGTGGCCGACAGGGAAAGCCAGCTGGCTCATCAGGAAACGCTGGCCCAGCAGCGAAAACTGCAGCAGGAAATTGCGGCGCTTGAAGGTCGGCTACAGCGCTGCCTGCTGGCGCTGAAAAAAATCGAGCGCGCGATCGAAAACCGCGACCGTCAGTAAGTACGCAGCGCCCTTGCTATACTTTTCGAAAAAGCTGACTGGGGATCGACTATGGGACTTCTCTCCTGGATAATTATCGGGCTGTCGGTTGGATTTGTTACCCGCTATATCTTTCCTGGCCGTCCCGGCGGCCTGATGGCGACACTGGCGCTGGCTATCATCGGCGCGCTGGTCGGTGGCTATATTGGTGCCTTTTTTAATTATGGTTCGCTGGCCGAAGCCGCACCCACGGCACAGCTGATCGCGTTGGCTGGTGCGCTATTAATGGTGCTGGTTGCCAAAAAACTGCGTCTGTAAATCAGGAGAAAAATATGTCGCTGGAAAGCGCACCGGAAGAAGTCAAGCTGGCTGTAGAGTTGATTATGCTGCTTGAAGAAAATCAGATCGCCCCGCAAACCGTGCTGGCTGCCCTGGCTATCGTACAGCGGGATTTTGAAAAAAAGGTGCAGGGCGAACGTTAAGGGTTTCCTTGCTCGTTCGCGGTTTTTCTGAGCGCCGGACTGTGCATAACGGTATCAAGCAGAACCTCAACCAGTTGTGGTGCGTCCGTCGCCAGATCGAAGCTTTCCGGCATAAATAGCCAGTTTTCCATGATACCGGTTATATACCCGCGCATGACGATAGCGGTACGACGCGTATCCAGCTCACCCGGCAGCTGCTGCTTCGCCATACATTGACGCAATACCTCTTCAATTTTATCGTAACACTCCAGATATAAGGTTTGCTGCATTCTCTGTAATGTTGTCATCTCGCCTACAAATTCGCATTTATGAAAAATAATTTCCATCAGCGCTCGCCTGCGTGTATCCCTAACCGTAGCTTCAAGGACATAGGTGAGCATGGCGCGTAAAACAGAGAGTGGATCGGAAGGGTATTTTAATTGATACTCAAGCTCTATATTTTCCAGTCCTGACTCGGACTGCGCCCATATTTCATTGAGTAAATCGGTTTTATTTTTGAAGTGCCAGTAGATTGCGCCCCGCGTTACGCCGGCAGCAGCAGCGATATCGGCCAGTGACGTGTTCGCAACGCCATGCTCGGAAAACCGGACTATAGCTGCGTCAAGGATATGACTTCGTGTTTCTAACGCCTGCTGTTTGGTTTTTCGTGCCATAGGGGGATGTTAACAACCAGGGTGCTCTTACATACATTTGCGAATGTATGTACCATAGCACGACCATAATTTAAACGCAGCAATGGGTTTATGGATTTTGTGATCCATTGAACAATCGATATCGGACACTCGAGGTTTATTTATGAACAAAAACAGAGGGTTAACGCCTCTGGCGGCCGTTCTGATGCTTTCAGGCAGCCTGGTGCTAACGGGATGTGATAACAAGGACGCACAACAGGGCGGCCAGCAAAAAGCGCCCGAAGTAGGCGTTCTTACCCTAAAAAGCGCTCCGCTAACCATTACGACCGATCTTCCGGGTCGCACTTCCTCGTTCCGTGTTGCAGAAGTTCGCCCTCAGGTTTCGGGCATCATTCTCAAGCGGAATTTCGTGGAAGGGAGCGATGTAAAGGCAGGTCAGTCACTTTATCAAATTGACCCGGCACCTTATCAGGCGACCTACGACAGTGCGAAAGGCGATTTAGCTCAGGCTCAGGCCAATGCTCAAATCGCTGCGCTGACCGTAAAACGCTATAAGCCGCTGATGGGCACCAAATACATCAGCCAGCAGGACTATGATAACGCTGTCTCCACGCAGAGCCAGACGGCCGCAGCCGTTCAGGTGGCGAAAGCCAGCGTGGAAACCGCGCGCATTAATCTGGCCTATACCAAAGTGATTTCGCCGATAAGTGGGCGCATTGGTAAATCTGCTGTGACCGAAGGTGCGCTGGTTCAGAGCGGTCAGACCACTGCCCTCGCCACAGTTCAGCAGCTTGATCCTATTTACGTTGACGTCACGCAATCCAGCGAAGATTTTATGCGTCTGCGTCAGGAGCTGAACTCTGGCAAGCTGCAGCAGGCCGACGGTAAGGCTAAAGTGAAGCTGTTACTGCCAGATGGTAGCGAATTCGCTCAGACCGGAACATTAGAATTCTCTGATGTCACCGTTGACGAAACGACCGGCTCTATTACGTTGCGCGCCGTGTTCCCGAACCCGGATCACTCGCTGCTGCCCGGTATGTTTGTGCGTGCTCGCCTGGAAGAAGGCACCAATCCTTCCGCGCTGCTGGTACCGCAGCAGGCAGTAACGCGTACGCCAACCGGCCAGGCTACGGCAATGGTGGTGGGTGCGGACAACAAAGTGGAATCCCGTAATTTGACCACGGATCAGGCAGTGGGTGACAAGTGGCTGGTCACGGCAGGTCTGAAAGAGGGCGACCGCGTCATCACCACGGGTGTACAGCGAGCCAAAGCTGGCGCCACTGTAACTCCACAGGAAGTGAGTGCAGACGACGTGACCAAAACGCAGTCTGACCAACCGAAGTCTTAAACAGGAGCCGCTGATACATGGCTAAGTTCTTTATCGATCGCCCCATCTTCGCATGGGTCATCGCCATCATTATTATGCTGGTGGGCGTGCTGTCGATTCTAAAACTGCCGATTGAGCAATATCCTAATGTTGCGCCACCGGCCGTACAGATTCGCGCCACCTATCCGGGTGCCGATGCTAAAACACTGCAGGACTCGGTAACTCAGGTTATTGAGCAGAACATGAACGGCATTGACTGCCTGATG
>NZ_DALZCD010000352.1:259-3759 GCF_031978025.1 Erwinia sp. | reverse complement strand
CTAGAGATCTCTTTACTAGATCTTCTATTAGGATCGACGATCTCTGTGGATAACCCTTTTTTCCTGCCCAGGATCATTAGCTTAAGTAGGATCGTTTGCTGTGAAAGATCGGTGATCCTGTCGCGTATAAGCTGGGATCAAAAAGGCATGTTATGCACAGGTTCGATCCGGTACCCCAGTTGTTATTTGGATAACCACCGGTTATTACCGCTGAATCAGCCTGGTTATCCACAACTGATCGCTATTTAAATGGGCAAATCGGGGAGAAATTTACAAAACTTCGTCTGTTTTCCAGGCAGCGATCGCACAAAAGGATGCGATCCGCTGCCCGATCGTCAGCCGATCAGCTTTTTCCAGCCCTCGATCCACACCTCGGCGGGATCTTCAGGGATCTCATGTTCAAGCACGTCAATATCCAGACGTTCGCCAATGCGCTGTGCGCCACAGGCCGTCAATAATTTATCCATTTTATCGATCGCACCGCAGAAAAGATCGTATTCACGATTGCCGATACCCACAGCGCCATAGCGTAGCTGGCTCAGATCCGGACGCTTCTCTTCTATTTCATCAAACAGCGGCTGCAGGTTATCTGGCAAATCGCCAGCGCCATGCGTAGAGGTCACTACCAGCCACGTGCCTTCTATAGAAAGCTCGTCCAGTTCAGGCCCGTGCAGTAACTCAGTAGAAAAGCCTGCTTCTTCCAGCTTCTCGACCAGCAGTTCTGCCACATACTCTGCACTGCCCAGGGTGCTGCCAGTGATTAAAGTTACGTCCGCCATGTGAGATCCCTGTTCGCTAAAGGCGGCTATTGTACGCTGTGATCAGTCTGGGATCTACCTGTGGGTAAGTAAGGTTATTGTTTGTTGGCTACCCGGCTTAGCTGCTGCTGCTTCGCCAGGCCGCGATCGCGCGTTATATGACTTGATGCACGCCCGGGGCGCTGTGTGCAGGGCTGAAGAAATCAGCCCCAGAACGTAATGCCCTGTTTCAGGCAAAAAAAGAAAGCCGATCTTTTGTGGATAATACTGTGCACAGATCAGGGCTTGATCGTCCGCATGATCGGGTTCTGCAGAGAAATCAGCGTCTCGGTTGACTGGATTTCGTCAATGGTCTGGATCTTGTTGATCAATACCTGTTGCAGCGCGTCGATAGAACGACACATCACTTTAATGAAAATGCTGTAGTGGCCGGTGGTGTACCAGGCTTCTACCACTTCATCAAGCGCGTCCAGCTTCGCCAGCGCGGCAGGATAATCCCGGGCGCTTTTTAAAATAATGCCGATAAAACAGCAGACGTCGTAGCCAAGCTGACGAGGATCGATTTCCACACGCGTGCCTTTAATAATGCCTGCCTGCTTCATCTTTTCCACGCGGACGTGGATAGTGCCGGGGCTGACGTTGAACTGCTTGGCCAGCTCGGCGTAGGCGGTACGCGCATTAGCCAGCAGTGCATTCAGGATGCCGCGATCGAGATCGTCGGGTTGCATATTATCGGGCATGGGGGCTCCGTCATTAAGGATTTGATAATTTGTCAGGGGATAATGTGAGGGAAATTGAAAAGACAGGCAATAAAATAGCGGACTTACCTCATCCGCTATGAGAAAACGCCAGAACGGCTATTAACAGCCCGCAGACTTAACGCTTGCGCCAGACGGTTAGCTGCGCAACGGTATGCTGGTATTTACGTGCCGTTTCACGAATAACAAACGGCACATCCTGCGGCGCAGCGATCTCCTCGAAGTCAGCCGCCAGCAGGCGCTGCAATGCCTGGTAAGTGGTCAGCGCCTCGCCGTTTTCGCGAATGCCGCCCAGCCAGTTTTCTTTCGGGGTGTAGTCTTCCAGCCAGGTATAAGGTGAAGAGAGCATCAGCACGCCACCAGCATTAATCATCTTCGTTACGTCCTGCAGGAAACGCTTCGGCTGACGTAGCCTGTCGATCAGGTTAGCCGCCAGCACCAGGTCGTAACCCGCTTTTTGCGGCTTCAGGTTACAGGCATCACCCTGCATAAAATGAATGCGGCTCGCCTGTTCTGCGCCCAGGCCAAACGCTTTCAGCTGCACCTGGCGATACGCCACCAGCTCGCCTTCTTCCTGAATGACGTAACGGAAATCCTCGCCGCTGGTCAGCTGCAGCGCCACATCAATAAAGCGCGCCGAGTAATCCATTCCTACTACTTCATCAAAATAGCGGGCCAGCTCAAAACTGGCGCGACCTGTAGCGCAGCCGATATCCAGCGCCCGACCGCGTTTATCGGTCAGACGGCAGGCAATATCCACCAGCGCTTTTGCATAGTTTTCGGTACCGAAGTAGTCAGGACCGTACTGGAAGTCCAGATATTGAGAAACCATGCTGTCGGTTTCGTACGGATTCAGCATTTTCTTTTCCTGATGATGGGAGACGACATAGCGGAAGCCCGCGTGCTGGAAAAAGTGACGGCGGAAAGCATAGCGGGAAGATTTTATTGCTTCGTTGCCGGTGGAAATCCAGCTGCCACCTTTAATTAACGCGTGTTTGCCATCGAAGGTCGGCGTCGAAAAGTCGTCGTAGAGTGGATGGACCTTAAAGCCTTCCAGCCCGGTAATGGGCGTGGTGGTCCACTGCCAGACGTTGCCCACTACATCGTAAAATTCACCCTGGGCAAAGCGATCCACCGGGCAGGAAGAAGCCCACCACGAAAGATTAATATTGCCCGGTGCCTGCTGCCAGCGATCGCCTTCAACCTGCTTGCGCAACAGCAGCCATTCGGTCTCGCTGGGCAACTGCACGGACTGACCGGTTTCTTCGGCTTTCCAGCGGCAAAAGGCTGCTGCCTCCAGCTGGTTGATTTCTACCGGCCAGTCCCACGGCATATCCACCTCTTCGGTCATCAGACGCAGCCGTAACCGATCGGGATCGTCAGGCGATCCTACCCAGAAAGATGGCATTGCTGCCTGCGCAAAGGTACGCCAGCCCAGGCCTTCTTCATCCCACCAGCGATCGTCCCGGTAGCCGCCCGCCATGACGAATTCAAAGAACTCTGCGTTGCTTGTCAGCATCTGGCTGGCTTTAAAAGGCTTCACCTCGGTAGTCAGCGTGCCATATTCATTGTCCCAACCATAAGTATCATCGGTTTTGCCCTGCGTGACGCGCGCACCTGCGACGTCAATCAGCTTATTAATCGGGGCGGCGTGACGATCGTGGCGGGCAACGGGACAGGCTGGCCAGTGTGGCTGAGGGGTAACCCAGGCGATCGGCAGCTGGCGGATCAGCACGCTGGAGGTTTCCAGATGGATTCGTTCATGCTCAATCCCCATCAGGATCACCCAGGCCGGGCTGTCCCAGCCGATCGGTAGCGTGAGCGGCATCTCTTTAATTACATTTTCGACAAGAGTACGTACCTTGCCGCGATAGTCGCGCAGCTCGGCAAGCGTTGGCCACGCGTAGTGGCTGTTATCCAGATCGTCCCAGCTCATCTCATCCACGCCAATAGCCATCATCGCTTCGATATGATCGTCCACGCG
>NZ_DALZCD010000352.1:0-249 GCF_031978025.1 Erwinia sp. | reverse complement strand
GCCGCTATCAGCTTATTAATATAGAAAGTGGCAGTATGGCCGAAATAGAACACCAGCGGATGGCGCAGCGAAATGGCTCTGGTGTAGTAAGCCTGCTCATCGGCAAGGCAGTCGAACAGGCTCTCATAGAGCGCCCATGTTTGTTGGAAATAACGCAGTAGTTCCTGGCGTTTTTGTTCTGCATCGCTGCCGCTAAGCAACAACGTGCGGGTGGGCGCAGGTAACTCCGAAGAAAAGGCCTGGTGAGGT
>NZ_DALZCD010000351.1:0-3780 GCF_031978025.1 Erwinia sp. | reverse complement strand
CCGGCTCTTTTTGCCCATCCATCCCGGCGATTTACATCCTGAATGCCTTCCCGGTTAAATATTCTGCAGTATGTAAAGTGCGGATTATCTCTCTTCTGTCCATCAGTCCTGTGGCGATATTCGCAAGCCTTTGGTCATCCCTTTTGGCAGCGCTTTCAAAACGGGCCTTGGCGGAAAAATATTCTAAGCCCATGCCGCACAATCAATTAAGAAGGGTATCTCCCCCGCGCTCTGCCGCTTTGCTGATGCAAGCAATCGCCTTTACTCCTCAGTCCTTTACGCAGCGTAAATGTCCGCAGCTTCTCGTAGGTTAAAACACGTGACGGCGATGGCTGCTAAAGATGTGCTTCATAAGACAGTCCCTTTACAGAATGGCTTAGTTTTGTGCTGCACAACCCTGTTAAATAATTGAGCACCAGGCAAGCGCTTTCATTCGACTCCTGATAAACAGGCAGGCATCAGGGCCTGACAGAAGCGTTCCGCTGTAAAAGATCCGCTTCCTGAATAAGGGCCTGAAGCAGCAATAAACCGGGATTAATAAGTCCAGCTTATAAAGGCATTACTGCCTCTTAACTGGTTTCAACTTTGCTCAGATGTCATCATCTTTCCCACGCATTTTACTGTGCCCGTTAACTCCCCAGCCTTTTTAATAAAGGCCCGCTTTCTCACAGGTAAATTTTAGATTTTCCGTTACAGAACATGAGGTAAGGATGTATGTCGGTTCATCTGCAGAACAATACTCAACAGGCTGTTAAAGCAGAGGCGCACTGGGGAGGCGTAATGGCCATGACCCTGTGCGTTTTTGCGCTGATATCGTCAGAATTTATGCCGGTGAGCCTTCTGACGCCGGTATCACAAGACCTGGGTATCAGCGAAGGTATGGCTGGTCAGGGCATCACCGTTTCAGGTTTTTTTGCGGTGATCACCAGCCTGTTTATTTTGGCCGTGGCAGGTTCTTTTAACCGCAAGCCTATCCTGCTGGGCATGACCGGGCTGATGGCGCTTTCCGGCCTGATTATCGGGCTGGCACCCAACTATGCTGTTTATATGTTTGGGCGCGTGCTGATCGGCATCGCTATTGGGGGCTTTTGGTCTCTGTCGGCCGCTACCGCTACCCGCCTGGTACCGGAGCAGCACGTTACGCGCGCGCTGGCCATTTTTAACGGTGGCAATGCGCTGGCAACCGTGGTGGCTGCGCCGCTCGGCAGCTATCTTGGCTCGGTAATCGGCTGGCGAGGGGCATTTTTAAGCCTTGTTCCCGTGGCGGTGCTGGCTTTTCTCTGGCAGAGGCTCAGCCTGCCCTCCCTGCGCGCAAATAAATCTGACCGGCACAAAAACGTTCTGTTTCTGCTTAAGCGCCCGCTGGTAGCCATGGGGATAGCTGGCTGTGGCTTGTTCTTTATGGGGCAATTCACATTATTTACCTATTTACGTCCCTTTCTCGAAAGCGTCACCCGAGTAGACATCTCCACGCTGTCACTCATCCTGTTGGCGATGGGTATTGCCGGTTTTATGGGCACGCTGGTTATCGGGTTTTTCCTCAAAAAAGGGTTTTATCAGACGCTGTTTCTGATCCCGATTTTTATGGCGGCGATCGCCAGCACTCTGATGGGGTACGGACACAATACGGCGGTTGTCGCGGTGTTGTTAGCGTTATGGGGATTGGTCGCTACTGCGGCTCCCGTAGGATGGTGGAGCTGGATAGCCAGAACCTTGCCAGCCGATGCTGAGGCAGGCGGCGGATTGATGGTGGCGGTAGTGCAGATGTGTATAGCGCTCGGTTCAGTCGCGGGCGGCCTGGCTTTTGACCACAGCGGATACCGTGCCACCTTCGCGATCGCCGCGCTTTTGTTAATTGTTGCTGCTCTGCTGACTTTCCTGACATCGAAACTCAAACCACAACATATCAGTTAAGCCGGCTTAATCGTCAATCAGGCTGGAAAGTAATAAGCTGTAGATTCCCCGGCATGTTTATTGTGGGTGCGGCCGTCCCTTGCAACGGTCGGCAGGCAGCAGAAATAAGCAGCGGCCGTCAAAAACGGCTCGAGCGCTCAGCTTGATAATTGCCTTTTTTGCCGCTAACGGGCTGGAATTACGCCCCGAACAGAGACGCATCCGGCAAAAAACGACCGGCGGCTCATGGCTGGGATAGCCTCATCTTCACCGCTCGTTATTATGTTAATAAAGCATTCCGGAGCTGTTCAATGAAGAGAAACCTTAACGACCTTCTGTCATTTATCGTCGTTGCCCGGGAGGGAAGCTTTACCCGGGCTGCAGCGCAGATGGGTGTTACCCAGCCAGCCTTAAGCCAGGCCATTACCGGCCTGGAGTCCCGCATGAAAATAAGGCTGCTGACGCGGACTACCCGCAGCGTTTCGTTGACCGCTGCCGGCGAGAGGCTCCTGCAGGCGATAGGCCACAAGTTCGATGAAATCGAAACCGAGCTGGATTTACTGACCGAGCTACGGGATAAACCGGCGGGCACGGTGCGGATCACCTGTGGACCGCACGTTCTGAACACCCTGCTGCTGCCCAGGCTTTCTCCGCTGCTGCATACCTACCCTGATTTAAACCTTGAGTTTGATGCCAACCACGGCTTTCGTAACATCGTTAACGATAAATTTGATGCCGGTGTCAGGCTGGGCGACACCATCGATAAAGACATGATTGCCCTGCCCATCAGCCCGCCTCTGCGGATGGCAGCGGTGGCATCACCCGCTTATTTTGCCGCCATGGGGATCCCGGATTCGCCCAAACAGCTGGTCAGCCACCGCTGCATTAATATGCGGATGGCTACCTCCGGCGGCCTTTACGTTTGGGAATTTGAAAAAGCGCATAAGGCGCTGAATGTACGTGTAAGCGGTCAGCTGGTCTTTAATACCTCTGCTCCTGTGGTAGATGCCGCGCTCGCCGGGCATGGGATCGCTTTTCTTCCCGAGGAAGAATTTGGCAACAGCATTGAAGAAGGCAAGCTGATCCGCGTTCTGGAGGAATGGTGTCCGCCTTTCCCAGGTTACTTCCTGTATTACCCGAGCCGCAAGCAACCTTCTGCGGTCTTCTCCCTGGTAGTAGAAGCGCTGCGCATGAAATAGCTGATATCAGGTACTGTTTTAAAATGGAGAGTGACGCCCGCTTCCATCGGCTTATAACGCTGGCACTCAGGCAATCCCGGAATGCTTGCAGAGAAAAGGAGATGCGGGATGCCTGGCGAAACCGGATAGAAGATGAAATTTACTGACGTGACCCTCTATGCGAAGGGTATTCCTTGTCCCTCTGGACGCACAAACGACGTTTCATCATTCTGAGGATTTTTTATTGCCGGGAAAGTTCTGAGCGCGAGAAACCGACTCTGGCCGACCCTTTATTCAGTCAGGGTTATCGCCTTCTAAGTTGAAGCTACCTGATGGCGGAGTACGGCACTATAGGCAATGGTACTCGACTAAACCGTTACGCGCAGTCGGCTATCTTAATCACGTAACGGTAGCATGGTAGGCTCGAAAAACTGATATGAACCATCGCGTCGTGCTTTCGCCTGGTACATGGCTACATCGGCATTTTCAAATAAAATCTTAGCCGATACCGTCCCGAACCGCGCGAGGCTAATACCAATAGCCGCCCCGATTCGCACGTCTGCGTTGTTGAGCGTAAAAGGCGCTTTCAGGCTGTCAACGAGGCGCTGAGCGATGGTCGACGCCGCCTTACGATCACTGCATTTTGCTGCCACCTCAAACTCGTCCCCGCCCAGGCGTGCCACCGAGTCACCCGGCCGCATGCAGCGCT
>NZ_DALZCD010000350.1:0-3816 GCF_031978025.1 Erwinia sp. | reverse complement strand
TGGATGCCTTCAAACAGCGGAGCAGTGACTTTATCTTCTACACCCAGTGCCATGGCAACGGCCCAGGCCTGCGTGACGACTTTACCCATTTCGCCGCCAAGGAATTCAACGTGATACTTAGTCACTTTTGTCCCGGCGGGTACGGCTTTTTTTACCGCATCGCTGACGTGCCAGACGTGTTCAAATTCATAGCAGTGCGGGCAGAAGAAAGAGAAGAACTCCACAACCTGGGGCTCGCCGGTAACGGGTTTCTGTATCGTGACGTACTGCTGACCATCGGTAAACTGGGCAGCAGAAGCGCTGAACGCCAGAAAAGCCCCAACCAGCGCGAATAAAATCTTTTTCATCTGAAAACTCTCTCCTAACAGCAAAAGAGGCTGACCGGAAAAGGCGGTCAGCCCTGGAATACAGGCATCAGCTGCAGCGGTGGCTCCTGCAACAGCCGGGCCTGCTCATTAAAAATAGCGATCTGTCTGCGCCAGAAATCTTCGTCCGTCATCCATGGAAAGCTGGCCGGAAACGCAGGATCTTCCCAACGGCGCACAATCCACGCCAGATAATAAACCATCCTCATAGCGCGTAAAGGCTCAATCAGTGACAATTCGTGTGTGTCGAACTCACAGAATTCACCGTAGGCTTCCAGCAGGATATCCCACTGAATGCGCTGCTCCTGAAGGTCACCGTTAATAAGCATCCACAAATCCTGGACGGCCGGGCCATTACGCGCGTCATCCAAATCGACAAACAAAGGGCCATCACGCCACAGAATATTGCCAGGATGGCAATCACCATGCAGACGAAGCGGCTGCCACTGAGTATGCCAGCACTTTTGTAAAGTTGTGCTGAGTAGATCGACGCTTGCCAATAAATCCTGTTTTAGTTTAGGTGGGATCAACTTACTGGCGACAAGTACCTGCCGGGGTTCATGAATATACTCTTCCAGGCTAAAGGTTGGGCGGGCAACGAAGCTTTTTTTACGTCCCGTCTGGTGAATACGCCCCAGAAAACGGCCAACCCACTCCAGATGATCGTAGTTATCCGTTTCGTACTGCCGTCCTCCAAGGCTGGGGAAAACGGTGAACCAGTAGCCGTTATGCTGATGTAACGTTTGCCCCTGTAGCGCAAGCGGTGCGGCAACAGGAACCTCATCAGCCAGCAGCTCGGCTGTAAATTGGTGTTCCTCTTCAATTTGCAGCGGCGACCAGCGCTGAGGGCGATAAAACTTCACCACATAGCGTTTTTTTTCCTCATCGGAAAACTGATAGACCCGATTTTCATAGCTGTTTAGCGCAGTAAGCCCCGACTCAACGCGAATGCCCGTTTCCCAGAGCGCGTCCAGAATCGTATCAGGATTAAGATTTTGAAAGTTAAAGGCGGGTTCGGTCATCCGGCGTACTCATCGATAATCATCATGCGTTGAGGATACCATTAATCGCTCGTGCGTCGGATGAACAGCGATAGTTAATCTTTAATAACACCGCGCGCACGTAGCAATGCCGTTTTGAAATCGTCCTCATAATCTTTTTGCAGGCCAGGAATGGCTTCGCTCTTGTCGGCGTTACGGAGTTTAAGATGATAAATCAGTACGTCATCGGTCAGGTCGACCAAAGGTTGAGTAAAACCTGCTTCTTCCGCCATTTTCTGCAAAAATTGCGCTAAATTCAGATCGGGTTCCTGTTGCCAGGCTGGCTGCAGCAGTGAAATTAATTCATTGAGACGATGACATTTCATAATAGGGTTCCTGTAAATATCGGGTTCCGTTACGGTAACAGGGTTAATCCCACAAAAAAAGAGGGTATAAAGCTGATGGATTTGGATGGGTCGGATACCGTTTCGATTGCAGGCGTCATTCTTGCCGGCGGACGTGGCAGCCGCATGGGGGGCGAAGATAAAGGATTAGTCCTGTACCGGGATAAGCCGCTTTATCAGCACGTATTGGCCAGGCTACGCTCTCAGGTCAGCCGTATATATATTAGCGCTAACCGCAATCTGCCTGTTTATCGGCAAACCGGTCTGACAGTGATAACCGATACTTTACCTGATTTTCCCGGGCCGCTGGCCGGTATGCTGGCAGCGCTGGAGCAAACAGAGGCGGAGTGGACGATATTTGTCTCTTGTGATACCCCTTCGCTGCCGGAAGATTTGGTTTCTCGTCTGTGGCACGCAAAACGGGCTGCGCCCGTAGTCTGGGCCAGATCGGGAGGACGCGATCATCCTACCCTGGCGCTAATGCATATCAGCTTAACGGAACCGCTAAGGGAGTTTCTGGCCAGGGGAGAGCGAAAGGTCATGGTTTTTCTTCAACAAGCAGGAGGACATGGCGTAAGTTTCGACGATTGCCCTGACGCGTTTAATAATATAAATCGCCATGAAGATCTTATTGCAGGAGCACGCGAATGATCCCTCTTTTAGCCATCGCCGCCTGGAGCGGGACAGGTAAAACTACGCTGTTAAAACAGGTTATTGCCCTCCTGAAAGCGCGTGGGATCCGTGTGGGTCTGATCAAACATACTCACCACAATATGGATATCGACACGCCCGGCAAGGACAGCTATGAACTCCGCAAGGCAGGGGCCGATCAGGTGATGGTTTATAATCCTCAGCGGTGGGCGTTGATTACCGAAACCCCTGACCATCAGGAGCCTGATCTTCGCTATCTTGCCAGTCGAATGAATCCAGCTTTGACAGATATTATTTTAGTGGAGGGCTTTAAACATGAACCGGTGCCTAAAATAGTACTGTGGCGAGGAGGAAGCGAACAGCGTTTCAACGAGCTGTTTGATGAACACGTTATTGCAGTAGCCGCTGATGCTATTTTCTCACTGCCCGTCCCTTTGCTGGATATTAATAATGCAGCTATGGTTACCGACTTTATTTTAAAGTGGTTAGAAGAGCAGCTATAAATCCCCAAGCCAATTTCAAAAAGGCAGTAGAGAGCCGTTTTAAGGCACTATGCAGCTGGTTTCAGCAGGCTGGCGCGCGTAAACGTACTGAGCGTCGGCAATCAGGTCAGCGGATGCAGGGTTTGTGCCTTTACGCTGAAAACGCAGCCGCCCGGGACAGGGAGGGCATGAGGTCCTGCCTGCCGTACCGTTTACGACGGCCCGCCGCTGCGCGGCAGAAACGCAAAAAGCCCCGACCGTGAGGTCGGGGCTGTCGCGATTTGATGCCTGGCAGTTCCCTACTCTCGCATGGGGAGACCCCACACTACCATCGGCGCTACGGCGTTTCACTTCTGAGTTCGGCATGGGGTCAGGTGGGACCACCGCGCTAAAGCCGCCAGGCAAATTCTGTTCACGCGACCGCCCGGAGGCCGCCGCGTTAAATCCGGTACAAGCTGAAAACGGTGCGTCTCTCAGACGCCGCCAGAACGCTTCTGGCGTTGTAAGGTTAAGCCTCACGGGTCATTAGTACCGGTTAGCTCAACGCATCGCTGCGCTTACACACCCGGCCTATCAACGTCGTAGTCTTCAACGTCCCTTCAGGTGGCTTAAAGCCACAGGGAGAACTCATCTCGAGGCAAGTTTCGCGCTTAGATGCTTTCAGCGCTTATCTTTTCCGCACTTAGCTACCGGGCAGTGCCATTGGCATGACAACCCGAACACCAGCGGTGCGTTCACTCCGGTCCTCTCGTACTAGGAGCAACCCCTCTCAATTCTCCAGCGCCCACGGCAGATAGGGACCGAACTGTCTCACGACGTTCTAAACCCAGCTCGCGTACCACTTTAAACGGCGAACAGCCGTACCCTTGGGACCTACTTCAGCCCCAGGATGTGATGAGCCGACATCGAGGTGCCAAACACCGCCGTCGATATG
>NZ_DALZCD010000349.1:2690-3817 GCF_031978025.1 Erwinia sp. | reverse complement strand
CCTGCACGCTTCTTTTCAATGTTTCTTCTGCGTACGCCTCGAATTTTACCTGCGCAATCAATTAGCGAAACTCGTTGGACGATTCGGTCATCTGCGCGTTTGGCTTACGCTCTTTTTTTACCGTGGCTTAATAATGCCACCCGAGTACGATATAAAACCTTGTAGCAAAGCGTGTTAAAAGCGTTTTATGTCAAATTAACACCGTTGCCCGTATAATATTTAATAAATCTGGCTTACGCATTGCGCGGCAGAGGAAGAACGTGTATTTGCAAAAGGGCTGAGTCATTATTTAAATAAACCCTGATTGAATTAACGTCCGGCAATTATTTAATTAAGCCAAATAATAACTGACCTGATTGATAGCCTGCGTAATTGTTATTACGCCAGAATCGGCCGGTATAATTATATAAGAGATACTTTTTCCAGGAGCGGTGAGAATAATCCGATGTAATTAAAAATAGTGTGATATATTGCCGCCAGTTTCCTCATTTTTCCGCGATCGTTCCCATGAAAAGCTATGACGACCTGCAGCGTTTTAAAGAAAAAACGCTAACAAACCATATCGAATTCAAAGATATGTCTGAACAGACACGGAATGCCGATAACACTAACTGGGCCATCATCAGACAGCTGATGAATGAAGGTGCCGAGCCAGCCCTGGGGAACGGTCAGCGCACGGATATCGCCGCACCGCAGCCCGCGGCCGCCGATCTTTTTAGCCAGCCTGCGGTGGTGAAAACCCCGGTGAAAGCTTCCGCTCCGCTTCCCGCCAGCGTGGCCGCTTTTGTGGCGGCTAAACCAGCTGCCCACAGCGGCTCGCTGCTGGAAAGCATTTCCGCTTCGCTGAAGCCTGCGGCCCAGCCTGTCGCGCCTTCGCCACAGGAAGCTGCTTTGCCGCGACAAAGCAGTCACGCACAGGCCGCAAGCCCGCAAAAAACTTCGCTACTGGATGCTGTTCGCGCGCAATCATCGACGGCTACAAGCCCGCAAAACGCTTTGCCGCAGGATACTGTGCGCACCCAAATATCGACGGCCGCAAGCGTGCAAAACGCTTCGTTGCTGGATGCTGTCCGCGCGCAGCCTGCGCCGTCAGACGCGAGCCACGCGGCCACGGCCTTCTCGTCAGG
>NZ_DALZCD010000349.1:0-2680 GCF_031978025.1 Erwinia sp. | reverse complement strand
GACCAATCAGGAAGCACGCTTTAAACCGTTGTTCAGCGTTTCCGGCGCCCGCACGGTAGAAAAAGCCTTACCGAAAGAGACATTGCTACAACCCCTGCTGGAGAAAATTGCCTCATGCCGTTAGTTTGTGTTTGTTCTCCAAAAGGGGGCGTGGGCAAGACCACTCTGGCCGCCAACCTGGCCTACACGCTGGCGCGTGGCGGCAGCAAGGTGCTGGCGATCGATTTCGATGTGCAGAACGCCCTGCGCCTGCACTTTGGCGTACCGCTCTCCGACGGACGCGGTTTCGTGGCGAAATCGGCAGAGTCGCCGGACTGGAGTCAGGCGATCCTGACCACCGGCGGGAATATTTTCGTGCTGCCGTACGGCGACGTGTCGGAAGAGCAACGAGTTGAATTTGAAAGTAATCTTGCCAGCGATCCCAACTTTCTCGCCCGGGGACTGCAAACCGTCCTCAACTATCCCGGCCTGATTATCGTGGCGGATTTTCCACCTGGCCCGGGCCCCGCCCTAAAGGCCATGACCGATCTTGCCGATTTACATCTTGTGGTGATGCTGGCGGATACCGCTTCGCTGTCGCTACTGCCGCAGATTGAAAACGAAAAGATGATCGGCGGTGCGCTTAATCACAAAGCTGGCCATTTCTTCGTGCTTAACCAGAGCGACAGCCGCCGCAATATCAGCCGTGACGTGACGGCCTTTATGCAGCAGCGGCTGGAGGACAGGCTGCTTGGCGTGGTGAATCGCGATGAAAGCGTCGCGGAAGCGAATGCATCACAGCAATCGATATTTGATTTCAGCCCGGTTTCCGCGGCCGCTTTTGATATCGAGCTGGTGGGCAAAAGGGTTGCCGCGCTATTGCATATTAAAGTCGGCGACGGCGAGCTGCAGGCACCCCTGACCTCGCGCTAAGACGACCAACCGTTCGATACCTGTTAGTCCGGGGCGCTGCTGCGCTCCGCTACTCTTCGTTTTGTTTTCAGGATGACTTATGAAAAAAGTCCTGTATTACCTGCAGCTGCTGATATTATTTCCGCTGGCCGCAGTGATTGTTATCACGCCAATGGACAGCCAGAAGCAATATATTTTTGGCCTGATCGGCATCGCCATTCTTTTTGTATTGGGCCTCAGCAAGAGCCATAAAATCTCTCTGGTGATGGTGTTCCTTTCGGCATTGATGTCAACGCGCTATATATACTGGCGCGCCACGGAAACGCTGGCTTTTAATTCCGAGATCGAGGCGATTCTGGGCATCGGCTTATTTATTGCTGAACTTTATGTCTGGGTGATTTTGCTTTTAGGCTATTTGCAAACCTCATGGCCGTTAAAAAGAACCATTGAGCCGATGCCCGAGGATATCAGCCTGTGGCCTACCGTCGATATTTATGTGCCGAGCTATAACGAAAGCCTGGATGTGGTGCGCGACACCGTACTGGCCGCGCAGTGCATTGATTATCCACGCGACAAGCTGAAAATCTATCTGCTGGATGACGGCAAGCGCAGCGAGTTCGCCGTTTTTGCCGCCGATGTTGGCGTGGGCTACATTACGCGCGATGACAACCGCCACGCCAAAGCGGGTAACCTGAACCACGCGATGACTATCACCAAAGGCGAGCTGATTACCGTCTTTGACTGCGACCACGTGGCGACCCGCACATTCCTGCAGGCCACCGTGGGGCCTTTCCTGAAAGACCCTAAGCTGGCGCTGCTGCAAACCCCGCACTATTTCTATTCGCCGGATCCTTTCGAGCGTAACTTAAAAGCCGCGCGCAAAATCCCGAACGAAGGCGCCCTTTTCTATGGTCCGGTTCAACAGGGTAACGATAACTGGAACGCCACCTTCTTTTGCGGCTCCTGTGCGGTTATCCGCCGCAGCGCGCTGGAAGAGATCGGCGGCTTCGCTACCGAAACCGTGACTGAAGATGCGCATACTGCCCTGAAAATGCAGCGTCGCGGCTGGAAATCCGCTTTCCTGGCGTTACCGCTGGCCGCCGGTCTGGCTACCGAACGTTTGGGTCTGCATATCATTCAGCGTACCCGCTGGGCGCGAGGCATGACGCAGATTTTCCGTGTGGATAATCCGCTGCTGGGGCGCGGTCTGAACTGGCAGCAGCGCCTGTGCTACCTGAACGCCATGCTGCACTTTCAGTTTGGCCTGCCGCGCGTAATCTTCCTGACCGCACCGCTGGCTTACCTGCTGTTTAACCTGAATATCATTCATTCTTCTGCCAGCCTGATTTTTGCCTACGTGCTGCCGCACCTGGTGATGTCGCTGTACGTTAACTCCAGGATGAACGGGCGTTTCCGCGCGACCTTCTGGGGCGAGATCTACGAAACGGTAATGGCTTTCCATCTGGTTATCCCTACGTTGCTGACCATGGTTTCGCCGAAGCACGGCAAATTTAACGTCACGGACAAGGGCGGCCTGCTGAATACCGGCTTCTTCGACTTTAACATCGTCCGGCCGCACGTTATCTGCGCCGCGCTGCTGCTGGCGGGTGTGGTTAGCGGCATCGTTCGCGCCGCCGCGCATAATTATTTTGGCGTCGATCCTTACGTTATCGCGCTTAACGTCGGCTGGGCGCTGTTCAGCCTGGTTATCCTGATGGCGGCTATAGCCGTGGCGCGGGAAACCAAACAGACGCGCAAAACCATCCGTATCGACGTCAACATTCCGGTG
>NZ_DALZCD010000348.1:0-3841 GCF_031978025.1 Erwinia sp. | reverse complement strand
ATCAGCGGCTTTGTCGATCCTGTCGATTTCAATAACCAAATGGTAACGGTAGTCAGAGCGATTAAAGGGACTGAAAAAGGCGAAATCGGTCAGGCGAGCTATCAGTTTGTGACGGTTGCCGTAAGCGGCTATCAGCGCTGGCACCTGACGCAGCAGGTGGTTACCCCGCCGCCGCCCATGGATCCCTGGATCTGGTATGGCCCGCCGCGCGGTCGCCATCGTGGCGGCTACTGGGGGCCACCACCAGGGATGATGTTTTATAATCAGGGTCCGGCGGAAGTGCAGACCATCCTGACTGAATAGTCCTTAGGCTGAGCATTGCAGACCCGACGGCAGCATTCCGACCGTCGGGTTATTTTTTGGTTTCTCAAAACGAGAAGAAATTAGTGATATGCTTCGCAACCTCAAAACGGAACGGGCCAGCAAACTGGTACGCTGAGTTAATATAATGTTAACAGATGGAGCAGGTAAGAGGTTGTGATGACGACAACGTTAAGTTTCCGAGGTGTTTCCTTGAATAAGGTTTGGCTGAACCGCTACCCTGCCGATGTGCCAGCAGAAATCGATGCCGATCGTTATCCTTCCCTGATCGATCTTTTCGAACACGCCACTAATCGCTACGCCGACCGGCCCGCCTTTATGAATATGGGTCAGACCATGACCTATCGTAAGCTGGAAGAGCGCAGCCGGGCTTTCGCCGCGTATCTCCAGCAGGGGTTAGGACTGAAAAAGGGCGATCGCGTCGCGCTGATGATGCCCAATCTGTTGCAGTATCCGATCGCCCTGTTCGGCATCCTGCGCGCCGGAATGATCGTTGTTAACGTTAATCCACTTTATACGCCGCGTGAGCTGGAACATCAGCTTAACGACAGCGGCGCCAGCGCCATTGTTATTGTGTCAAATTTTGCCCATACGCTGGAAAAAATCGTGGCAAAAACGCAGCTTAAACACGTGATTCTGACCCGGCTGGGCGATCAGCTTTCTCCGGCTAAGGGCACGTTGGTCAATTTCGTGGTGCGCTATATCAAGCGGCTGGTACCGAAATATCATCTGCCGGGTGCTATCTCTTTTCGCCGGGTGCTCCACGAAGGCTATCGGATGCAGTATGTTCGGCCCACCCTCGCCAATGAAGACCTGGCTTTTTTACAATACACCGGTGGGACAACCGGTGTGGCGAAAGGGGCAATGCTGACCCATCGCAATATGCAGGCTAATCTGGAACAAACCAAGGCGACCTATGGCTCGCTGCTGAAAGCGGGTGAGGAGACGGTCGTTACCGCCTTGCCGCTCTATCATATATTTGCGCTGACGGTGAACTGCCTGCTGTTTATCGATCTGGGCGGGGCAAACCTGCTCATCACCAATCCCCGCGATATTCCGGGGCTGGTAAAAGAGCTGGCGAAAAATCGCTTTACCGCCATTACCGGTGTGAATACGCTGTTTAATGCGCTCTTAAACGACAAAGATTTTCAGCAGCTCGATTTCTCCAGCCTGTCACTGTCGGCGGGCGGCGGTATGGCCGTGCAGAAAGCCGTCGCCGAGCGCTGGGAGAAACTTACCGGCCACTATCTGCTGGAAGGCTACGGCCTGACAGAATGCTCGCCGCTGGTCTCGGTGAACCCTTACGATATACGTTACCACAGCGGCAGTATTGGCCTGCCGGTGCCGTCTACCGATATCCGTATCGTGGACAGCGAGGGTAACGAGGTGGCGCCGGGAGAACCCGGCGAGCTTTGCATCAAGGGGCCGCAGGTGATGCCGGGCTACTGGCATCATCCTCAGGCCACTGACGAAGTGCTGAAAAACGGCTGGCTGCACAGTGGCGACATTGTTACCGTCGATGAGGAAGGATTTATTCGCATCGTCGATCGAAAAAAAGATATGATTCTGGTTTCCGGTTTTAACGTTTATCCTAATGAGATCGAGGATGTAGCCATGCTGCATCCCAAAGTGCGTGAGGCAGCGGCGGTAGGCGTTCCGGATGCGGTGGCCGGCGAAACGGTAAAAATCTGCGTGGTGAAAAAAGAGGCTTCGTTGACTAAAGAAGAGTTAATCGCCCACTGCAAGAAACATCTGACCGGTTATAAAATTCCGAAGATTGTCGAGTTTCGTGACGAGTTGCCAAAAACCAATGTTGGCAAAATTTTGCGTCGTGAGCTGCGCGAGGCAGCGCTAAAGACACCCTCGTAGCAGGGCGCACACCAGTTATCTCTACGCCGGTTAAGCCGGCGTTTTTATTGAAACACACTGAGGCAAGAAGCCGCAGCGAGAGGATCACTTTGAATTACACCATGATAACCACCAACGAGGCGCTGGCCGAAGTTTGCCAGGCTGCCCGTCAGGTTCCTGCCGTGGCGCTGGACACCGAGTTTGTTCGTACCCGCACCTATTATCCCGGTCTTGGGCTGATCCAGCTGTTTGACGGCGAACGAGTTTCACTGATCGATCCGCTTCCCATCACCGAATGGACGCCGTTTCGTGATCTGATCCTCGATAAAAACGTTGTGAAATACCTGCATGCGGGCAGTGAAGACCTGGAAGTTTTCCTGCACGAGTATGGCGTGCTGCCTGAACCAATGATCGATACGCAAATTCTGGCTGCCTTCACCGGTCGACCACTCTCCTGTGGCTTTGCCACTATTGTGGAGTCTTTTACCGGCATCGCACTCGATAAGAGCGAATCCCGTACCGACTGGCTGGCTCGTCCGCTGACGGAAAGGCAGTGTCACTATGCCGCTGCCGATGTCTGGTATCTGCTGCCCATCGCACAGAAATTAATGGCGGAAGCCGAAGCTGCCGGTCGACTCGACGCTGCCCTGAACGAGTGTAGCCTGCTGTGTCAGCGCCGCCGTAACGTGGTCGCGCCGGAAGAGGCGTATCGCGATATTCCCAATGCCTGGCAGCTGCGTCCTCGTCAGCTTGCTGCGCTGCGCCTGATGGCCGCCTGGCGTCTGGAACTGGCGCGTGAAAAAGATATGGCCGTAAATTTCGTGGTGCGGGAAGAGAATCTGTGGAAAGTGGCGCGGTACATGCCGGGTTCACTGGGCGAGCTGGATCACCTGGGGCTGGGCGGTCAGGAAATCCGTTTTCACGGCAAGGCCCTGGTCGCGCTGGTGGCCCAGGCTAATGAACTGCCGGAAAGCGAGCTGCCTGCGCCGCTGGCCAATCTGGTTGACCATCCGGCCTATAAAAAGGTCTTTAAGGCGCTGAAAGCACTGATGGTAGAAACGGCAGAGAAAAATGGCGTCAGTCAGGAATTGCTGGCCTCAAGACGGCAGATTAATCAACTGCTGAACTGGCACTGGAAGCTGAAACCCATGGGCACGCCGGAGCTGCTCGACGGCTGGCGGGGTAATCTGCTGCGCGACGATATCATGGCGCTGCTGGCGGATTATTAACGACGCGGGCTGTCCCTGGCCCTTTTCCCCTGCAAACGGGCAGGGGAAAGTCAGGCAGGGCGAAGGATCATTTCGGGGTGTCTTCTGCCTCAGGCAGCGTTACGTTAAGCTCCAGAATGGAGATATCGTCATCTTTCTGATCCAGTTTTACGCTCAGCATTTCCGGGTCAATCTTCACGTACTTGCAGATAACCTCCAGAATGTCTCTTTTCAGCTGCGGCAGATAGTGGGGCTCGGCGTCGCCCCTCCTGCGCTCCGCCACGATAATCTGCAGCCGTTCCTTGGCTATATTGGCTGTGCTTTTTTTACGGGATAAAAAGAAATCAAGTAAGGCCATGTTTTATCCCCCAAACAGGCGTTTCAGGAAACCCTTCTTCTCTTCTTCAATGAAGCGGAAGGGACGTTCTTCCCCCAGAAGACGCTCGACGGTATCGGCATAGGCT
>NZ_DALZCD010000347.1:0-3846 GCF_031978025.1 Erwinia sp. | reverse complement strand
GTCTTTGTTACGCGCTTCCCGATCGAGGCGATTCTGGAAGCGCGTAACAAAGACGGGTACTTCCGGTTAAGCTTTTTGGTATCGGTGCGGGCGCAAAGATCGAACAGTTCCCGGAAGTACCCGTCTTTGTTACGCGCTTCCAGAATCGCCTCGATCGGGCCTTCGCCCACGCCTTTGATCGCGCCGATGCCATAAACGATTTCGCCGTCGTCATTCACATGGAACGGATACAGGCCGGCGTTAATATCCGGCGGCAGGACTTTCAGCCCCATCCGCCAACATTCGTCTACCAGGCCAACCACCTTTTCGGTGTTATCCATATCGGCCGTCATCACCGCCGCCATAAACTCGGCGGGATAGTGCGCTTTCAGCCACAACGTCTGATAGGAAACCAGCGCGTAAGCGGCGGAGTGTGACTTGTTAAAGCCGTACCCGGCAAATTTCTCTACCAGGTCGAAGATTTTTATCGCCAGCTCACCGTCGATGCCGCGTGACTTCGCGCCGTCTTCAAAGCCGCCGCGCTGCTTGGCCATTTCGACCGGGTTCTTCTTACCCATTGCACGGCGCAGCATATCCGCGCCACCAAGGCTGTACCCCGCCAGCACCTGGGCAATCTGCATCACCTGTTCCTGATAAAGGATAATGCCATAGGTGGGTTCCAGCACCGGCTTCAGCGACTCATGCTGCCACTGAATATCGGGGTAGGAAATGGCCTCGCGCCCGTGCTTACGGTCGATAAAGTTATCGACCATGCCCGACTGCAGCGGACCAGGACGGAACAGCGCTACCAGGGCGATCATATCTTCAAAACAGTCCGGCTTCAGACGTTTAATCAGATCCTTCATGCCGCGCGATTCAAGCTGGAACACCGCCGTGGTTTCCGAGCGCTGTAGCATATCGAAACTTTTTTTGTCATCAAGCGGAATCGCCGCAATATCGATTGGCGGTTCGCCCTGCTTCTTGCGGCGCGCGTTAATCATCGCCAGCGCCCAATCGATAATGGTCAGGGTACGCAGGCCCAGGAAGTCAAACTTCACCAGACCGGCGTATTCCACATCGTTCTTGTCGAACTGGGTAACAGGATGGTTGCCGTTTTCATCGCAGTAGAGCGGCGCAAAGTCGGTAATCTGCGTGGGCGCAATTACCACGCCGCCCGCATGCTTACCGGCGTTACGCGTGACGCCTTCCAGCTTGCGCGCCATGTCGATCAGCGCTTTAACTTCCTCATCCGCCTCGTAAATTTCCGGCAGCTGCGGCTCGGCCGCAAAGGCTTTTTCCAGCGTCATGCCCGGATCGGGCGGCACCAGTTTAGAAATGCGATCGACAAAGCCATAGGGGTGGCCCAGCACGCGTCCCACGTCGCGGATGACCGCTTTCGCCGCCATCGTACCGAAGGTAATAATCTGCGAAACCGCCTTGCGGCCGTACATTTCGGCCACGTGCTCAATCACCAGGTCGCGTTTTTCCATGCAGAAGTCGACGTCGAAGTCGGGCATGGAAACACGTTCCGGGTTAAGGAAGCGTTCGAACAGCAGGTCGAACTCCAGCGGATCGAGGTCGGTGATTTTCAGCGCATAGGCCACCAGCGAACCCGCACCGGAGCCACGGCCCGGCCCGACCGGCACGTTGTTATCCTTCGACCACTGGATAAACTCCATCACGATCAGGAAGTAGCCGGGGAAGCCCATCTGGTTGATGACGTTCAGCTCGATGTCGAGGCGCTCGTCATATTGCGGCCTTTTTTGCACGCGCACTTCCGGATCCGGGAACAGGAATTCCAGTCGTTCTTCCAGACCCTCTTTCGATTTCATCACCAAAAAGTCTTCGGTGGTCATATCGCCGGTCGGGAACTGTGGCAGGAAGTATTCGCCCAGGCGAATAGTGACGTTACAACGCTTAGCAATTTCCACGCTGTTAGCCAGCGCTTCCGGAATGTCCGAGAACAGCTCGCACATCTCATCGATGCTGCGCAGATATTGCTGAGGACTGTAGAGGCGTGGCCGTTTAGGATCGTCCAGCGTGAAACCATCGTGGATGGCTACGCGGATTTCGTGCGCGTCGAAGTCATCCTCTTCCAGGAAGCAGACTTCATTGGTCGCAACAACCGGGATACCTTCGGCCGTAGCCAGCTCGACGGCGGCGTGCAGCCAGGATTCTTCATCAGGGCGGCCGGTACGGATCAATTCCAGATAGTAGCGATCCGGGAAATACTGCTTATAAAACGCCAGGCACTCGGCTACCTGAGTTTGGTTACCGCGCAGCTGCATTTTGCCGACGTCGCCACGGCGGCCGCCGGAAAGCAGGATCAAACCTTCATTCAGCTCAATAAGCCAGTCGCGATCGATAGTGGGGCCGGCTGCGCCATAGCCGCGCTGATAGGCACGTGAAATCAGCAGGGTAAGATTCTGGTAGCCGGTATTGGTCGCGGCCAGCACGGTCAGCTGCGTCAGCTCTTCGCCCATCGCCTCGCTGGCGACGTTAAAGTCCGCACCGATGATCGGCTTCATGCCCTGACCGTGAGCGGTGCCGTAAAACTTCACCAGCCCGCACAGGTTGGTGAAATCTGTTATGGCAATCGCGGGCATGCCCATCGCCGCCGCTTTTTTCACCAGCGGGGCAGTCTTGGCTAATCCATCCACCATGGAGTAGTCACTGTGTACGCGTAAATGAACAAAACGAGGTTCGGCCATGTTTAATCCTGCTGAAAACGTGTTATCGCACCGCGGCGAGTACTTCAGCATCCAGTAGCGCATTGCGTACCGGCGCGAAGCTGCGGCGATGATGTGGCGTAGCGCCGTGTAGCGCCAGTTTTTCTCTGTGCAGGGCCGTTGGATAACCCTTGTGCTGGGCAAAGCCATACTGCGGGAACAGGCGATCCAGCTCTGCCATTTCTCTGTCGCGGGTAACTTTCGCGATAATCGAGGCGGCGCTGATTTCTGCTACCAGACTATCGCCTTTAACTACCGCCTGCGCGGGCACAGACAGCGCTGGACAGCGGTTGCCGTCAATCAGCACGAAATCCGGAACGACCGCCAGTCCCGCTACGGCGCGCTGCATCGCCAGCATAGTAGCGTGCAAAATATTCAGTTGGTCAATTTCTTCCGGCTCCGCGCGGCCCAGACTCCAGCTCAACGCCTTTTCCCGGATTTCGTCGAACAGCGCCAGACGGCGTTTTTCCGACAGCTTCTTTGAATCGGCCAGGCCCGCGATCGGTTTTGCCGGGTCAAGGATAACCGCAGCAGTCACCACCGCGCCGACCAGCGGGCCACGGCCCACTTCGTCTACGCCAGCAATCAGGCTGGCCTGGGGATAAATAAAAGGCATTAACACAGCTCCAGGACGGCGGCAGCAGCCTGCTCGTCGGCATTCCAGCGGATTTGATGATGCAGCTCGGTGAAAGTCGCCAGCAGCCGATCGCGGGTCTCGCCCTGCGCCAGCAGCGGTTCCAGCGCGGCCGCCAGCTGCGCCGGCTGGCACTCATCCTGCAGCAGCTCTTTTACCAGCTCGCGGCCAGCCAGCAAATTGGGCAGCGAGACGTAATCGGTTTTCACCAGGCGCTTCGCCAGCCAGAAGGTAAAGGGCTTCATGCGATAACCCACTACCATTGGACATTTCGCCAGCATACACTCCAGCGCCGCCGTGCCGGAAGCAAGCAGCGCTGCATCACTGGCTATCATGGCGGCACGCGCCCCGCCATCCAGCAGGTGCACGGGCAGATCGGGCGCCACGTCGGCTTTGATTTTCTCAAACTGCTCGCGGCGCCGCGGATTGACCATCGGCACCACGATTTCAAGTTTGGGCCACTTAGCGCGCAACAGCATTGCCGTACGCAGGAAATCGGCGCTG
>NZ_DALZCD010000346.1:0-3889 GCF_031978025.1 Erwinia sp. | reverse complement strand
CCGGGCGTTTCGCTTCAACTGGGCGATCGCGATCGTCAGGGACGTTACTGGGACGGCGGCCGCTGGCGCGAAGGTCACTGGTGGCGCAGTAATTATCGCTACAATGATGGCCGCTGGTGGCGCCATGAACAGTGGCGTCGTCAACAGGAGATGCGTCAGCGTCAGGAGTGGCGACGCGACCAGCACTGGCGCGAGCGTGAACGTCGGCATGAATGGCGTGATGAGCGCCGCGAGTGGCAGGGAGACTCGCGCTGGCGAGAACGCGAACGGCGGCATGAATGGCGTAATGAGCGGGATCGTCACCATGACGGTCGCTGGTAAAAAAAAGGGTGCTCCTGTGAGCACCCTTTTTTCTCGTTTCGCTTACAGCTCCATCGCCATGGATATCAGCAGATAGAAGTTGAGCGCCACCACCACCACGACAATCACCTTGCCGGCCGCCTGCATCAGGCGCGAGTTTACCAGCTCCCCCATCAATTCCCGGTTACCGGTAAAAGAAAGCAGCGGAATCAACGCCAGCGCAATACCAAAGCTGAGCAGCACCTGGCTCATCACCAGAATACGCGTTGGCTCCCAGCCCGCCAGGATCACAATAAACGAGGGCAGCATCGTCACCACGCGCCGCACCAGCAGCGGAATACGTATATGGATAAAGCCCTGCATCACCACCTGGCCGGCCATCGTCCCTACTACGGTAGAAGAGAGTCCTGCCGCCAGCAGGCTCAGGCCAAATACCACTGCCGCCGCACGGCCCAATAGCGGATCCAGCGTCAGATAGGCCTGATCGAGATCCGCGATACCGGTATGGCCGCTGAAGTGAAAAGCCGCTGCCGCCGTTGCCATCATGGCCAGATTCACAAAACCGGCAATGGTCATCGCGACGGCCACATCCAGCTTGGTCGAAGAGTAGCGTTCCGCCCGACTCCCACCGTCAGGGCTTTGCGTTAATGAAGAGTGCAGATAAATCACGTGCGGCATAATGGTCGCGCCCAGCACGCCCGCTGCCAGCAGCACCGCATCAGCGGTTGGCAGCGACGGTACGGCCAGGCCCTGCAGCAAATCGGTAACTTTCGGCTGCGAGAAAAACAGCTCGATCACGTAGGCCGCGGCCACAAACAGCAGCAGGCCGCCGATGACCATTTCCAGCGGTTTTTGTCCCCGGCTTTGCAGCATCAGGATCAGAAACGTCACCACGCCCGTCAGCACCGCGCCCTGCAGCAGGCTGACGCCAAAGAGCAGCTTAAAGCCGATAGCCGCGCCGATAAACTCGGCAAGGTCGGTGGCCATGGCAATAATTTCTGCCTGAACCCAATAGAACCAGACGGCCGGACGCGGAAAGCGATCGCGGATGTGCTCTGCTAGATTTTTGCCGGTCGCGATACCGAGCTTGGCGGACATTAGCTGAATAACCATCGCCATGATATTGGCCCAGACCACCACCCACAGCAGCTTGTAGCCATAGGAAGCGCCAGCCTGAATATTGGTCGCAAAATTGCCGGGGTCAATATAGCCAATCGCCGCAATAAAAGCGGGTCCCATCAGCGCAAATTTGATTTTACGGGAACTACGGACCGTCTGTTCCGCGGTGCGGCCTTCAAGCATCGTTTTACCCCTTAATACACCTGAGGAAGAGAGTGTCATTTAAATGATAATGATTATCAACCTCATTTATGCTGATTAACCCTATCGCTGTGATAGCCTACGCTAAAAAGTATAGCCTTTGCTATACCCACAGGCAGCGTTTCTTGTTTGCGATTTGTAATCGATAAACTTACTTTAGGTTAAAAAGTATTCCCCTACAAGTTAGCGGGTGGCTTTTTAAACAGTATCAGTCTGTGACCGGAAAGCAGAATGCAAAATTAAGCCGATATGAATTTGTTATATTGAGGCTTTAGTCTCGTTTTTCTGCAACTTGTTACATAGAATGTGCAGCGAAATATAACAGCCTTCAAATTTGGAGCACTCATGTCCCGCATTCTGCATTTTGCTTTGGCGCTGGTAGTGGTAACGCTGCTGGCCATCCTGGTCAGCAGCGATCGCAAAAATATTCGCGTACGTTTTGTTATTCAGCTGCTGGTGATCGAGGTTTTACTGGCCTGGTTCTTCCTGAACTCTGAGATCGGCTTAGGTTTTGTGAAAGGCTTCGCCGGCTTCTTCGACAAGCTGTTGGGCTTTGCCGCTCAGGGCACCAGCTTTGTCTTTGGCGGGATGAACGATAAAGGCCTGGCGTTCTTTTGGCTTAACGTCCTTTGCCCTATCGTCTTTATTTCTGCTCTTATTGGTATCCTGCAGCATTTTCGTATCCTGCCTGTGGTTATCCGGGCGATCGGTACCGTGCTGTCAAAAGTGAACGGTATGGGCAAGCTGGAATCTTTTAACGCGGTAAGCTCGCTGATTTTGGGACAGTCAGAAAACTTTATCGCCTATAAAGATATCCTGGGCAAAATGTCACAGCGCCGCATGTACACCATGGCCGCTACCGCGATGTCGACCGTATCCATGTCCATCGTCGGCGCCTATATGACCATGCTCCAGCCGAAATATGTGGTCGCTGCGCTGATCCTGAATATGTTCAGTACCTTTATCGTGCTGTCTTTGATCAACCCATACCGCGTTGAAAACGAACAGGATCTCAAGCTGAACGATCTGCATCAGGGGCAGAGCTTCTTTGAAATGCTGGGCGAATACATTCTTGCCGGTTTCAAAGTAGCGGTCATTGTTGCCGCCATGCTGATTGGCTTTATTGCGCTGATTTCCGCCATCAATACGCTGTTCGATACGATTTTTGGCATCAGCTTCCAGGGCGTGCTGGGCTACGTATTCTATCCCTTTGCCTGGGTGATGGGCGTGCCCGCTAACGAAGCACTGCAGGTGGGCAGTATCATGGCAACCAAGCTGGTTTCCAACGAGTTCGTGGCGATGATCGATCTGCAAAAAATTGCCGGAACCCTGTCGCCACGCGGTGAAGGTATCCTGTCCGTGTTCCTGGTTTCTTTCGCCAACTTTTCTTCTATCGGCATCGTGGCGGGCGCCATCAAAGGTCTTAACGAAGAACAGGGCAACGTGGTGTCGCGCTTTGGCCTGAAGCTGCTGTATGGCTCGACGCTGGTTAGCGTGCTTTCCGCGTCCATCGCGGGCCTGGTGCTGCACTGATAGCCATTTGCTCCGACAAGAAAGGCGATCCTCCGGATCGCCTTTTTTATGTCCATGATTAGTCCCTTTCAACAAAGGCTTTCTCGTTATAACCCTGCATGCTCTCCTTACCGTGCTGCACAGGCCGTGAGCGATAAACAGTGATTCGGCTAAAATCATTTAGCGACTCTGTCGGGCACAGTTAACAATCTGCTTATGTTTCGGTATCGGCCCGGCCTCAGCGCCTGTTTCCGTTGGCAGCCGCCTGCCGGCACGTCAGATAGCTAAAGCCTTTACAGGCTTTCGTAAAACCGGTAATACTCCTCCGGGCGGCAATATGTCCTGTCGGGTAGCCTCTTTACCTGTGCCTCAGAGCAAAACTCGTCTGCTACAGATTCGGCAGGATCGTTATCGAAGCCGCTGATCACATCAATGCAGTGCGGTCTGACGGTATTGCGAGGGCACGCACAGTGTTCCTCTCCTGACACCGTCCGCTTAACTTTATCGGCCCCTGTCCGGATGAGCGGTTTCACGGCCTGTTGCTTTTTTCTGCGGTTCGCCGAATCGGTTTAGCACTTTCGTTTTTTTTAACTATGCTTATTCCTTAAGGGTCAGAAATTACCGAATCCGTTGTAAAAAACATTGTTATTCATTCTGTTGCCGGTTGACCCCTGGTTCCCGCAGCAGCATATCCCATTACCTTCCGGCATTCTTGCTGGTTGAAGAGGAGAGCCCATGTCGACGACAAATCGCCCCC
>NZ_DALZCD010000345.1:0-3934 GCF_031978025.1 Erwinia sp. | reverse complement strand
AGTGCATTCCTCTCAAAAAAGTGACACTCTTACTGCTTTGTTATGCGGTTAGAAAGAGGGGAGGGCGGTCAGGGGCAGGAAGAATGGGGCGCGACGCCCCATTAACAGACTATCAGCAGCTGCCGACCAGCGCTTCCAGCTCGGGACGGTTGGTGACTTTGCTGTCGATTTTCACGTAGGCGCTTCGCTCTTCCGGCACAATAAAGACGGCGGCTACGCCCGGCTGTGCTCTCAGACGTTTTTCCAGCGCGGCGGTATCCGTAATATCATCGTGCAGCACGATACGCAGGCTACTGACGTAAGGCGGTTCCTGCATGGTGCAACTCACCAGCAGCCAGACCACGGCAATAAAAGCGCCGACCACAAAAACGGTGGAGGCATCGAAATGGCCGTAAAGCCAGCCGCCCAGGCTGCCGCCAATCGCCACGCCGATAAACTGACTGGTGGAGTAGACGCCCATCGCGGTGCCCTTGTAACCCGGTGGGGATTCTTTACTGACCAGCGAAGGCAAAATCGCCTCCATCAGGTTAAAGCCGATAAAGAACAGCTGTACGCCAATAACCAGCGTCCAGAAGTGACTGCCGGCGCCCCAGAGCACAATCTCCGCGATCAGGATAATCGCCACGCAGGCAATAAAAACGCGTTTCATCTGGCGTTTAACTTCCGCGTAAATAATAAACGGGATCACGCCACAGAAAGCGATCAGCATGGTGACCAGGTAGACTTTCCAGTGCTGCTCGGCCGGGAAGCCGGCCTGCTCGAACTCGCCGGGCAACGCCACAAAGCTGGACATCAGCAGAATATGCAGGCACATGATGCCGAAGTTGAGCTTGACCAGGCGGCTGTTACCCAGCACGGCACGGAAGCTGCCCTTAACGATGCCGGATTCGCGGTTAAGCATATGGTTGGATGCCGACGGCACCACCAGTAGCGTAATCACGATGCCGCTGGAGGCCAGCAGCGCAATCATCCAGAACAGCGCATGGAGGCCCAGAGCATGCGTCACGATCGGGCCGAGTACCATAGCGATAGCAAAGGTCACCCCGAAACTGATGCCGATAAAAGCCATCGCCTTGGTGCGGTTCTGCTCGCGCGTCAGATCGGAAAGCAGCGCCATGACTGCCGCTGCGATCGCCCCGGATCCCTGCAGCGCCCGACCCAAAATCACCCCCCAAATGGAGGTGGTGCTGGCGGCGATGACGCTACCGAGAACAAAAATCAAAAGCCCGCCAATAATCAGCGGCTTACGGCCAATCCGATCCGAGAGCAGGCCAAAAGGAATTTGAAAAACGGCCTGTGCCAACCCGTAGATACCGATAGCAAGACCTATCAGCGCCTCACTGGCTCCCTGTAATGCCATGCCGTAAGTGGTCAGGACGGGCAGAACCATAAACATGCCCAGCATACGCAGGGAGAATACCGTTCCCAAACCCCATGTCGCACGCAGTTCGACCGGAGTCATTTTATTATCGTTCATTACTACCTCAGTTTATCTGGTGAGCATATTTTAAGGCGTTGGGAAAGGTGGGTAAAATTATTATTAGCGAGAAGTGGTAACAAAAAGAAAGGGCGCGATAATCGCGCCCTTCGGAGGAGGTAGACGTTACCTGACCAGGGTCAGTAAATCCTTTGAGGCCGGCGTCATAAAGTCGACCGACATCATCACGCTCAGTGCCGTAATGGCAACGATGGAGAAAACGAACAGCTTGCGTGCCCAGACGCGGTCGTTCTGCGTCTTGTAGCCCGAAAGCGCCATTCCCAGCCACCATACGCTCACGGCAGCGGCGACCACCAGATATTTATAGCCCGCATAGCCCACCAGCGTCAGCATCAGCGTGGCAACCATAAACGCCAGGATATACAGCGTAATATGGTTTTTCGCCACTGAGATACCTTTTACCACCGGCAGAACCGGGATATTCGCTGCCTGGTAATCTTTAAAGCGGAAGATAGCAATCGCATAGGAATGCGGCATCTGCCACAGGCTAAAGATAGCCAGCAGGATCAGCGCGCCAGCGTCGAACTGGTTGCTGACGGCACAGTAGCCAATTACCGGCGGCGCTGCGCCGGAAAGACTACCAATCAGCGTGCCGTAGACGGAGTTACGCTTCATATAGAGGCTGTAAACACCGACGTAAATCACAAAGCCCATCACCGCCAGCCACATGGCCAGCGGGTTTGCTCCGAGATACAGCAACGCGAATCCAGCAATACCCAGAACGGTTGCATAAACCAGAGAGACTTTCGGAGAAATGAGGCCTTTTACCAGCACACGGTTTCTGGTTCTCTCCATTTTTACGTCGATGTCACGGTCAATAAAGTTGTTATAAACACAACCCGATGCGACCACCAGCGAGACGCCGACTAAGGTGGTGAGAAACAGGGAATAGTCGATGCTGCCTTTAGAAGCCAGCAGAAATCCCCCGATGACAGAAATTAAATTTCCGAAAATAATTCCTGGTTTCGTTACTTGTAGGTATTGCTTAATCATCACAGGCGACTCTTTAACGGACCATCATGTTGTAATTGAGGTTCCACATAATCCATATAGAGCCCACTACGACAATCAGAATGATGACGGCGGAGAACACTATCGCCACCAGATTCCAACGCTGATCGGTAGACGTGCTGAGGTGCAGGAAGTAATAAAGATGCACCAGCACCTGTACCACGGCTGCAATCACCACCACGGCCAGCATTGTCGATTTAGACGCGCCGCCTTCCATGACGATCCAGAATGGAATCGCAGTCAGGATGATCGACAGAATAAAGCCGATCATATAGGTCTTCACGTTACCGTGAGAGGTACCATGATCGCTTAATGTTTTGCTCATTAAATGACCCCCAGCAGGTAAACGATGGTAAACACACAGATCCAGACCACATCCAGGAAGTGCCAGAACATACTCAGGCACATCAGGCGGGTGTGGTTGGTGGACGTCAGGCCCTTAGTGGCCACCTGATACATCATCACCAGCATCCAGATCAGACCGCAGGTTACGTGCAGACCGTGCGTACCCACCAGCGTAAAGAAGCCAGAAAGGAAGCCGCTGCGCTGTGGACCAAAACCTTCGGTAATCAGATGATGGAACTCATAGATTTCCATCGAGATGAAGCCGATACCGCACAGGAAAGTTAGCACCAGCCAGCCCAGAACGGCGCCTTTTGAGCCTTTTTCCATGCTGATGACAGCGAAGCCGTAGGTGATAGAACTCACCAGCAGCAGCGCGGTTTCAACCAGAACAAACGGTAATTCAAAAATATCTTTCCCTGACGGTCCGCCAGCGGTGCTGTTGACCATGACAGCATAGGTCGCGAACAGCGTGGCGAAGATGATGCAGTCGCTCATCAGGTAGATCCAGAAGCCAAACAGCTTGTTGGCCCCCGCATCGTGATGCCCATGCTCCGCATGGGCGTCGTGGTGTTTAGACAGAGTTTCAGTTGACATTTTTCAGACCTGCTTTGCTAATTTCGTCAAAGTGCTGATTCTCGATTTTTTCGATTTCGGCAACGGGAACATAGTAATCCACGTCTTCGTCAAAGCTCTTGATAATCCAGGTCAGGATCATGCCGAGGAATGACAAGCCTACCAGCCACCAGATATGCCAGATAGCAGCAAAACCAAACACCAGACTGAAACCACCAATGATGATACCCGCGCCGCTGTTCTTCGGCATGTGGATCTCTTCATACTTAGCCGGACGTTTGTAAGCTTCGCCTTTCTCTTTCATTTCCCAGAACGCATCGCGCTCGTGGATAACTGGCACTTCAGCAAAGTTATAGAACGGTGGTGGTGAAGAGGTTGCCCACTCCAGTGTACGACCGCCCCATGGATCACCCGTCAGGTCGCGAAGCTGCTCGCGGTCACGTACGGATACCCAGAACTGAATAACCTGGCACAGAACACCACAAGCAATCAGAGCCGCGCCCACTG
>NZ_DALZCD010000344.1:0-3958 GCF_031978025.1 Erwinia sp. | reverse complement strand
TGCAGTGAATATGGGGGTGCTCGCCGGGATCATTACGGGTCTGGTGGCCGGGGCTACCTACAACCGCTGGGCAGATATCAAGCTGCCCGACTTCCTCAGCTTTTTCGGCGGTAAGCGTTTTGTTCCTATCGCAACCGGCTTTTTCTGTCTGATTCTGGCTGCAGTTTTTGGCTACGTCTGGCCACCTGTGCAAAACGCTATTCATGCGGGCGGCGAGTGGATTGTCTCAGCTGGCGCGTTTGGCGCAGGCGTATTCGGTTTTGTTAACCGTCTGCTGATCCCAACCGGCCTGCATCAGGTATTGAATACTATCGCCTGGTTCCAAATCGGCGAATTTACCAATGCAGCAGGCGCTGTTTTTCATGGCGATATCAATCGTTTCTATGCTGGCGACGGCACGGCGGGCATGTTTATGTCCGGCTTCTTCCCTATTATGATGTTTGGTCTGCCGGGCGCAGCACTCGCAATGTATATGGCCGCGCCTAAAGCACGTCGTCCTATGGTTGGCGGGATGTTGCTTTCGGTTGCGGTAACGGCTTTCCTGACCGGCGTAACGGAACCGCTGGAATTCCTGTTTATGTTCCTGGCGCCCATGCTTTATCTGATCCACGCTATCCTGACGGGCATCAGTCTTTATGTGGCAACGGCGCTGGGTATTCATGCCGGTTTCTCCTTCTCTGCCGGCGCAATCGACTATGTGCTGATGTATAACCTGCCTGCGGCCAGCCGTAATGTTTGGATATTATTGGTGATGGGCGCGATTGCATTTGTGGTGTACTTTGCGCTGTTCAGCGCGGTTATCCGCATCATGAACCTGAAAACACCAGGACGTGAGGATGCGGGTGAGCAGCCGGAGGCAGAGGCCAATAGCAACACAGAAGAGGGGCTGGAACAGCTTTCCCGCCACTATATTGCCGCCATCGGCGGTTCGGAAAACCTGAATGTGATTGATGCCTGCATTACCCGCCTGCGTCTTTCCGTAAAAGATGCCGCACAGGTAAACGATGCGGCCTGTAAGCGCCTGGGCGCATCGGGCGTAGTGAAGCTAAACAAACAAACCATACAGGTTATCATCGGTGCCAAAGCGGAATCCGTGGCGGAGACGATGAAAAAAATCATTGCCAAAGGACCGGTCGCGCCGATGGTCGTCAGCAGCAGTGCCGCTACCGTCTCGCCAACCACGCCGCCTGCACCGGCTGTCGCTGCGAAAGGCGTGATTGAAACGCTGTTGGCGCCGGTAAGTGGGGAAATCGTGGCGCTGGAGCAGGTACCGGATGAAGCCTTCGCCAGCAAGGCAGTAGGCGAGGGCGTGGCCATCAGACCAACCGGCAGCACGGTTGTCTCACCCGCCAGCGGTACCATCCTTAAAATCTTCAATACCAACCACGCTTTCTGTCTGGAAACCGAAAAAGGCCTGGAAGTGGTAGTGCATATGGGCATCGACACCGTTGCGCTGGAAGGGAAAGGCTTTACGCGGCTGGTGCAAGAGGGCGCGCAGGTGAAAGCGGGCGAACCGATTCTGGAGATGGATCTGGCCTGGCTTAACAGTCATGCAAAATCGATGATTAGCCCGGTTGTCGTTACCAACATTGAGGACTTCAGCGGTATCAAACTGGTCGCAGGCGATACTGTGGTCGCTGGCAAAAGCCCGCTTTGCGAAATCACCGGCTGATAACAGTGGAAAAAAACGAGGGCGGGAAGCGATTCCCGCCCTTTTTTATGCGATACGCGAACAAACGGTTGTTTCCCTGTACGGCTTTGTGGATCATACTCCGTTATTTCCCGCACTAAAGTATTCCAGAGGATATTAAGATGAGTGAGGCTGAAGCCCGCCCAACTAACTTTATTCGTCAGATCATCGACGAAGATCTGGCGACCGGTAAGCACAACAGCGTGCATACCCGCTTCCCGCCGGAGCCAAACGGCTATCTGCACATTGGTCACGCCAAATCAATCTGCCTGAATTTTGGTATTGCTCAGGATTATCAGGGCGAGTGTAATCTGCGTTTCGATGATACTAACCCGGTCAAAGAAGATCTGGAGTATGTCGAATCGATCAAGCGTGACGTGCAGTGGCTGGGCTTCGAGTGGAGCGGCAAGGTCCGTTATTCCTCTGACTATTTTGACCAGCTGCACCACTATGCCGTTGAGTTGATTAATAAAGGTCTGGCCTATGTGGACGAGCTGTCGCCAGAGCAGATCCGTGAATATCGCGGCACCCTGACGTCACCGGGCAAAAACAGCCCTTACCGCGATCGCAGCGTGGAAGAGAACCTGGCGCTGTTTGAGAAAATGCGCAACGGTGAGTTTGCCGAAGGCAGCGCCTGCCTGCGTGCAAAAATCGATATGGCTTCTAACTTTATCGTGATGCGCGATCCGGTGATTTACCGCATTAAGTTTGCTGAGCATCATCAGACCGGTAACAAGTGGTGCATCTACCCGATGTATGACTTTACCCACTGCATTTCTGACGCGCTGGAAGGCATTACGCATTCGCTTTGTACGCTGGAGTTCCAGGACAATCGTCGCCTGTACGACTGGGTGTTGGACAATATCACCATCCCGACGCATCCGCGCCAGTACGAGTTTTCGCGCCTGAATCTTGAATACGCCATCATGTCCAAGCGCAAACTGAACCTGCTGGTGACCGAAAAAATCGTGGAAGGATGGGACGATCCGCGCATGCTGACCGTTTCCGGTTTGCGTCGTCGCGGCTATTCAGCCGCCTCGATTCGCGAATTCTGCCGTCGTATCGGTATTACCAAGCAGGATAACATCGTTGAGATGGCCTCTCTGGAGTCCTGTATCCGTGACGATCTCAATGAAAATGCGCCGCGCGCAATGGCGGTTCTCGATCCGGTTAAGCTGGTCATCGAAAACCTGCCGGCCAATTATGAAGAAATCATTACCATGCCAAACCATCCGAACAAGCCGGAGATGGGAACGCGTGAAGTGCCGTTCAGCCGTGAGATTTATATCGATCGTGCCGATTTCCGTGAAGAAGCCAACAAGCACTATAAGCGCCTGGTGCTGGGGAAAGAAGTGCGTCTGCGTAATGCTTACGTTATCAAAGCGGAGCGCGTGGCTAAAGACGAAGAAGGCAACATTACCTGTCTGTTCTGCACCTGCGATAGCGATACACTGAGTAAAGATCCGGCGGACGGACGCAAGGTAAAAGGCGTTATCCATTGGGTATCCGCCGAGCATGCGCAGCCAGCTGAATTCCGTCTTTACGATCGTCTGTTCAGCGTGCCAAATCCTGCCAGCGCCGAGGACTTCCTGACCACCATTAATCCGGACTCGCTGGTTATCCGCCAGGGCTTTGTCGAACCCGGCCTGCAGGCGGCAGAAGTTTCCAGCCCGTTCCAGTTTGAACGCGAAGGTTATTTCTGTGCGGACAGTGTTTACTCCAGCAGCAGCCATCTGGTGTTTAACCGCACGGTGGGCCTGCGCGATACCTGGGCTAAAAGCGGCGAATAAGTAATGATTAATAAAAAAGCAGCCTTAGGGCTGCTTTTTTTTTGGATAAAATATTCATCTGAGTAACGGTTAATCCACAAATATAATACAACCCGTTTTACATCATATTTTGCGCTTTTAATAATCATTATTAATTGCCAGTTATCTGTGCGGTAAATATAATTAATATGCACCTGAATAAGTGCCTTGTATTATTTTTATAATTTATCTTTGTATTTTTTATATCTCTTTTGATAAGGATTTCTCAATGCGCGCTGTCAATTTAACAGAAAAAGCGCTGGCGATGCTTGTCGCCTGTGGCTCTGCACTCACGGTTAGCTTTTATGTTCCTTCGTCTTCCGCAGCCGGGTTTATTGATGACTCAACGCTGACCGGCGGTATTTATTACTGGCAAAGACAGCGCGACAGGAAAGAGTTGGATCCGGTTCATAATAATTACGGCCAGTATACAGAAAACCTACACCATTCTACTTTTAAC
>NZ_DALZCD010000343.1:0-3963 GCF_031978025.1 Erwinia sp. | reverse complement strand
TGTGCTGACAGTTTTTCTGAGGGATCATAATCACTGACAGATATGTTCTTCAGCCCATCACCTATCCAGCGGCTTCGATGGCCGCTTTGACGACAAGCCTACCTTAACGACCTGAGATGGCGATAAGTTTAGGCTAAAAATTTGCAGAGATAATGTTTAGAGCTCTCTCAACAGTCTGGCTGGATTGCCAGCATATACTCCTTTCACCAGCAGGGCGCCTGTCTACTCCACCTGAAGATATCGTGAACGCCGTTCTGCAGACGGTAGGGCATATTAATCTTTTTAATCCTCCTGCGCTTTTCTGACAGTGTGCCGCATCAACACTCAGTGCCCACATTTTCAGCGGGTAAAGTTTCCGAAGTCGCTGCCGGTGTAAACATTTACTGAGCTTTGCCGATAATCCTGATTCCGCCATGCCGCGGTTCTTTAGAACAATATACTCCTGTTAAACAGGAGAGTTTTTTGCATCAGCGCCATGCATTAATGCTGATGCTCTACAACCAGGAATTAGTATGAATAATATCAGAATAGGGCTGCGGCTCGGCGCTGCCTTCGGCTTTATGGCACTCCTTGTTATGTTTATGGTGCTCATCGGCATCGTAAAAATAAACTCTCTGGGACAGGCTAACGACGCCATATCCGGAAGCCTGTATACCAAAGCCTCCACGTCTCTTTCACTCCGCTACTACACCTCAGACATGAGTCGCCTTGCCCGAAATGCGATTCTTCTTAGCGACGTCACCAAACGGGAAAAAGCCATCAGCGATTACCGTGACGAAAGACGCAAGGTGGACAGTCTCATCAGTCTTATTGGCAGTCAGGTAAACACGCCTCAGGGAAAGGAAATTTTTGCCAGCCTTAAGGCCCGCTCTGCGCTATTCCTGCCCTTTATTGATGACGTGGTCACTCTCTCGCAACAGGGCAAAAGTGAGGAGGCTACACAGCTGCTTTTCGGCTCCCGCTACCAGACCCAGGCCGACTATATGGCTTCACTGAAGGAAATGCAGACCTTTCAGGAAGCACGGATGAGTGCCGCGGCTGCACAGGCGCGTGACGATCGGGCCGGTGCACTGATGATCTTAATCACTGCTGGTGCGGTGGCTCTGTTCCTTGCTGCAGTATCCGCCTGGATTATCACGCGGAGTATCACGCGCCCCCTCCGGGATGCGGTAGAGGCGGCACAGCGCGTTTCCCGCGGTGATCTCAGTGGTGTGGTCCGTACTCAACATCGTGACGAAACCGGCAAACTGCTATCGGCCATCGGTGAGATGCAGGACTCCCTGATTAATACCGTCAGTCTGGTGAGAAGCAATGCTGAAAATGTGGCATCGGCTACCTCCGAGATTGCGCAGGGCAACGCTGACCTCTCGCAGCGTACTGAGGAGCAGGCCAGTGCACTTGAGCAGACGGCTGCGACCATGACGCAGCTCGGGATGACGGTTAAAAACAACGCTGATAACGCCCGCCAGGCAGGCCAGCTGGCAGTCAGCGTTCGTGACGTTGCCAACAAGGGCAGTGAGGCGACAGTAGCCATCACCGGCACCATGAAGTCAATCAGCGAAAGCTCCGGGCGCATTGGTGAAATCACCGCCGTTATCGACGGCATTGCTTTTCAGACCAATATTCTTGCGCTGAATGCCGCCGTAGAAGCAGCGCGTGCCGGCGAACATGGTCGCGGCTTTGCGGTGGTGGCAAGCGAAGTCAGATCGTTGGCGCAGCGCAGCGCAGCAGCTGCCGGGGAGATACGTCAGCTGATTGCGGCCAATGCAGTCACCGTGGGGCAGGGTAATGAACTGGTGTTACATGCGTCTGACACCATGTCGGGCATTCTCTCAGCCGTCGGGAGACTGACAGATACGGTTGAAGAGATTAACTCTGCAAGTGCCGAACAGGCGCGTGGAATTGAGCAGGTCGGCATTGCCGTGACAGAAATGGACACGACCACTCAGCAGAATGCCTCGCTGGTAGAAGAGTCGGCCGCCGCCGCCTCAGGCCTGCGGGAGCAGGCGGCGTTACTTCTCCAGGCCGTATCTGTTTTCAACTTAGGCAATCAGGCCACACCTGCTGCTGTTCATGTGCCCGCTGCCAAAGCCAGACCGGAAACCCATACTGCGACCGTAAAAGCCCGTGTGAATACCGCGGACGACGGCTGGACGACTTTCTGATAATTACGCCGCGCTATTTATTGGCGCGGTGCGCTTAAGAATGCTGTCTGCAGGGCACGGTTACAAAGTTTGTGATGAGGTAGCCTTTAGTGTTAAGGCTGATGCCATTACCCTCGCAGCTTTTTCTCCATTTCAGGCGCATAGCGCCGGATCAGCGAGAAGGGGGGTGATTGACATTCACATCGCGTTCGACCGGCATCTCCTGTCGCTCACACTAGCTGATACCGTATTTGCTGTGCCGGAGTACCCCCCAAAGCATGATGTCTCGCTGAAAATGTTGGCATTTTAAATGCGTTCATGTACCGCTCCGTCAGCAAAAGTGGGCAATAACTTATCGTCTCAAAATTTTTGCAACAGAGCTAAAATTCCAGGTTTAAGTAAAATTTGATTTAATACAAAGCTACCTGTCGGGGGGGGCAACGTCAGCTAAGAACGAAAAGCAAATCATGGCGTAAATAGAAACTTGTTAAACGCCGGTTCCCGACCGGCGGTATGATACAGCAGCAACGGCTTACAGGCGGTAAATCGAAGCCTGCCATGGCTGAAGATCCAACTGGGTTGCCCCTTCTTCCGCTCCATGCCCGCCGCCGCTATCCAGCACCAGCGCATTGATTACGATCCCCTGCGGAAGCGAATATTTTAATGGCTGTTCGCTGAAATTAATGACCACAAGATAACGCTGCTCGCCCAGCGTGCGCGTATAGGCGAACACCTTCTCATTGGCTGGATCAATATCCTTAAATTTGCCATAAATGAGCGCCGGCGTTTGGCTACGCAGAGCGATCAGGCGCCGGTAATAGTTATAAACGGAGCCCGGCTCCTGTTGTTGGGCTGCGGCATTGATCTGCACATAGTCAGGATTGACTGCAAGCCAGGGTTTACCGGTTGTAAAGCCACCATTAGCTTCGCTGTTCCATTGCATTGGTGTGCGTGCGTTGTCACGACTGGTTTGCCTGACGTTTTGCAGATATTCCTGCGCTGGCACTTTGCCGCTAACTACCAGGTCTTGCCACTGGCCCCGTATTTCAACGTCTTCAAAATCTTCTACCCGTTTAAAGGGGTAATTGGTCATTCCCAGCTCATCTCCCTGATAGATGAACGGTGTGGCTCGCTGCGTCAGCATCATGGTCGCCAGAGCCCGGGCCGAAGCTTCTCGCCAACGCGGACTGTCGTCACCAAAGTGGGATACGGCCCGCGGATTATCATGGTTGCTCAGGAAGCTGGTGTTCCAGCCGTTTTCCCCAGAGCCTTTATCTATTTTGGCATAGGTGGCTTTGAGTTGCGGCAGCGTCCAGTCGGTTTTACGCCAGCCATCGCGGTCCATCCGCACCAGATCGAAGTTAAACAGCATATTCAACTCATGGCGCTGCGGATCGGTGAATTTTTTCGCCTGCTCTGGGGTAACCCCAAACGCTTCACCTACGGTCATGGTGTCGTAATGGGAGAGGACTTTATGATTCATTTCCTGCAGATACTGATGGATGTACGGGCCGTTGGCAAAAACGTACTCAGGGCGCGCCAGCGCAGCGGGAGGCAGATCCGGCAGGCCTGGCTGTTTAGAAATAAACGGGATAACGTCCATGCGAAAGCCTGATACGCCTTTATCCAGCCAGAAACGCATTATGTCATACACCGCCTGCCGAACCTTCGGGTTCTCCCAGTTAAGATCCGGCTGCTTGCTGGCAAAATAGTGCAAGTAGTATTGGCCGGTTTGCGGGTCCTGCTTCCAGGCGGAACCGCCGAGAAAGGATGGATAGTTATTTGGCGCTTTGCCATTGCGACCGTCGCGCCAAATGTA
>NZ_DALZCD010000342.1:0-3970 GCF_031978025.1 Erwinia sp. | reverse complement strand
TGGTGGCTAACCATGACAGCATCACGCAGTGGTTTGATATCGCCAGCGCAACCGGCCCGCATCTGAACGCTATCCGCCAGTTCAACCATGCCAGCAACCAGCCCTTGCTGTTAAGCGAGGCGCATCGACGCGTGTTCGCTACCTTAAACCCGGCGGGCGAATTTAAGCTTTTCGCCAGCAAGCAGGCAGGCGTGGTGCTGCACAGTCAGCTCGAGCCTGGCGTAGTGAATGCGGCCTTCGCGCCGCGTGGCGACGGGCTGCTGGTAGAGCGGCAGGGCAGCTGGCAACACTATCACATCACCAATCCCTGGCCAGATATCAGCTGGCGAAATCTGTGGCAGAAAGTCTGGTATGAACATTACCCCCAGGCAGATTACGTCTGGCAGTCCACGTCAGCCAACGACGACTACCAGGGGAAATTCAGTCTGGTGCCGATGGTCGTCGGCACCCTGAAGGCCGCGGGGCTGGCCATGCTGTTTGCCACGCCGCTGGCGCTGGCTGCCGCCATGTATACCGCCTGGTTTATGGCACCGGCACTGCGTCGCTGGGTAAAACCGGCGATAGAGATGATGGGGGCTTTGCCCAGCGTGGTGATTGGGCTGATCGCCGGTTTGTGGCTGGCCCCCCAGCTGGCGGATCGTCTGGCGGGCGTGCTGCTCTGGCCGATGGCACTGGCCGCCACCCTGCTGCTTTGCAGTTATGTTTCGCAAAGGCTGCCGGAAAAGTGGCGCCGGCGGCTGTGTGGCGAAGGTCGCGAAATCTGGATTTTACTGCCGGTACTGCTGCTGGTGACGCTGGTCTGCCTGTGGCTGTTGCCGATGCTGGAACACCGCGTGCTGGGTGTCCATCTGGCCGACAGGCTGTGCGGCAGCTATCAGCAGCGTAACCTGCTGATCGCCAGCGTGGCGATGGGGTTTGCGCTGGTGCCGCTCATTTTCACCCTGGCCGAGGACGCCATTTTTAGCGTGCCGCCGTCACTGGGGCAGGGGTCGCTGGCGCTGGGGGCTACCCAGTGGCAGACCTTAACCCGCGTCGTGCTGCCGGGCGCCTCTGCCGGGATCTTTGCCGCGCTGATGATTGGCTTTGGCCGGGCGATAGGAGAAACCATGATTGTGCTGATGGCGACGGGCAACACGCCGGTGACGGAAGGCGGCTTGTTGCAGGGCGTGCGCACGTTGTCCGCCAACGTGGCGATTGAAATGCCGGAAGCCGCTGCGGGCAGCGGTCATTATCGCGTTCTGTTTCTGAGCGCGCTGGTGCTGCTGGTATTTACGCTGATCGTGAACACCCTGGCGGAGCTGGTCCGTCAGCGGCTGCGACAACGGTTCAGCCAGCAGGAAATGCAGGGATGAGCGCCGTTACCCGCAATCATCGCTGGCGATGGCTGACCGGCGGCGCGGTGGCGCTGAGCCTGCTGGCTTTTCTGCTGCTGATCGCGCTGCTGGCGTGGTCCGCTATGCGCTACTTTTGGCCGCAGCCGGTGACGCTGTTTACGGTTAATCATAGCCAGCAGATGCTCGGTGAAATCACGGGATCGCAGGAGATTTCGCACCAGCGTCTGCGGGCCAGCGGTGCGCCGCTGCCGGCTAATCTGCCGCAGCAGGTGACGCGTTATCTGATAAAAACGGGCAACCGCGACTTCAGCGACAGCGATTTTCACAGCCTGCTCAGCAGCGATATTACTGCGACAGCGCGGCCAGGCAACGTTATCGCTCTGCAGCGTCGGGTGGGCGGCATGGCCTACGGCTGGTTTGACGGCCTGCGTGAAAACGGGCAGCCGCTGGTGGCTACGGATATGATGCGTGAGCTACAGCTGCGCATTAAAGAGACCCGGCAGCGCCAGCGACGGGCAGAAAAAATTCGCCATGTGGCGATGGCGCAGCTGAACAGCGAAATGGAGCAGCTGGACCGCAAGCGGCAGCGTTTGCAGCAGCAGCAAAACTATACGCCGCAGGCGCAAAGTATCTGGCAGGCGGACAGCGCCGAGCTGCAGCGACAGTTTCGCCAGCAGGCCCAGGCGCTGACCGGGCTGAGCCGGGAGAGCGAAGGCACCATGCTGATCCTGCGTGACGTGACTGGCGAGCAGCATCTTATTCCGCTGACGCAGATCCTGGCGGCCTGGTACCCTAATGCGATGAGCTACGGCGAAAAGTGGCAACATTTCGGCTCGCAGCTGTGGCATTTCGTCAGCGGCGCCTCTGGCGGCAGCCTGGGAGAAGATGGCGTTTTTCCGGCCATCTTCGGTACCATTTTAATGGTGTTGCTGATGTCGATTGTAGTCATGCCGCTTGGCGTCGTAGCGGCTATCTGGCTGCATGAATATGCCGGAAACAGTCTCCTCACTCGCCTTGTGCGCATTGCAGTAGTCAATCTGGCGGGCGTGCCCTCCATCGTATATGGCGTGTTTGGCCTGGGCTTTTTTGTCTGGCTGGTGGGCGGCAGCCTGGATCGGGTTTTCTTCGCGCATGCGTTGCCTGACCCGACTTTCGGCACGCCGGGCCTGCTTTGGGCTTCGCTGACGCTGGCTTTGCTGACCCTGCCGGTAGTAATTGTTGCCACCGAAGAAGGGTTGTCGCGCATTCCGCAGACGCTACGACAAGGCTCGCTGGCGCTGGGCGCAACCCAGGCAGAAACGCTGTGGCATGTGGTTCTGCCGCTGTCGATCCCGGCGATGCTGACCGGCCTGATCCTGGCGGTAGCACGCGCGGCGGGAGAAACCGCGCCGCTAATGCTGGTAGGCGTAGTGAAAATGGTGCCGGAACTGCCGGTGGATGCGGTTTTTCCCTGGCTGCATCTCGATCGTAAATTTATGCACCTTGGCTTCCAAATCTACGACCTGGCGTTCCAGAATCCCCACGCTCAGGCGGACAGGCCGCTGGTTTTCGCCACGGCACTGCTGCTGGTGCTGATCATCCTGGTGCTGAACCTGCTGGCGATGGTGCTGCGCCACCGGCTGCGCGAACGCTATCGCGCGCTGATTAATTAATGGAGAAGAGCGTAATGCCAAACGAGCAGGAAACCGCGCTTGAGGTGGATAACCTTTCGCTGTGGTATGGCCAGAAACAGGCGCTGAATGCCATTAAGCTGCGCGTGCCGGAAAACCGCATTACCGCGCTGATTGGCCCGTCGGGCTGCGGTAAATCGACGCTGCTGCGCTGTTTCAACCGCATGAACGACCTGATCGACGGCTGTCGGGTAGAGGGGGATATTCGTTTGTATCAGCAGTCGATTCTGGGCGGCAATGAGGACCTGGCAGCGCTGCGCAGAAGAGTCGGCATGGTTTTTCAACGGCCAAACCCTTTTCCCAAAACCATTTATGAAAATGTGGTTTACGGCCTGCGTCTTCAGGGGGTACGCGACAGGCGCGTGCTGGACGAGGCGGTGGAAAGCGCGCTGCGAGCGGCGGCACTTTGGCCAGAGGTGAAAAACAATCTCTGGCAAAACGCCCTGACGCTGTCCAGTGGGCAGCAACAGCGGCTGGTGATCGCCAGAGCCATTGCTATCGAACCGGAAATTTTGCTGCTGGACGAGCCAACCTCAGCACTCGATCCCATTTCCACGCTGGTGATTGAAGAGCTAATGAGCACGTTAAAACAACACTTTACGCTGGTGCTGGTCACGCACAATATGCAGCAGGCCGCGCGCGTGTCTGACTATACCGCCTTTATGCATCACGGCAGCGTGGTGGAGGTTGACGAAACGGACAGGATTTTTACCGCGCCGCGTCAGCGACGGACTGAAGATTATATTACGGGCCGCTATGGCTGAATAAAAAAGGGAAACCGGTGGTTTCCCTTGTACGCTTAGCCCCAGGCGTAGCCTTCCGGCGGTAAACGTTCGCCATCCAGCCAGGCTGCGCCGTCCTGCATTTTCAGGCGGCCATCCACAAACCAGCCGACCACCAGCGGATAAATAGCGTGCTCCTGATGCTGTACGCGTGCCGTGACGTCGTCTTCCGTATCGCCCGCAA
>NZ_DALZCD010000341.1:0-4007 GCF_031978025.1 Erwinia sp. | reverse complement strand
TCGGGCTTTTCACGTTGCCCTGGTGGCCCAGCGCCTGTAAAAAACCGCGACTGAACGTGGTTTTTCCCGCGCCCAAATCGCCATACAAATAAAGGATTGCCGCGCTATGACAGGCGCGGGCCAGGCTGGCTCCCAGTGCGAGAGTGGCAGCCTCGTCGGACAATGCGATTGCGGTCTTCATTCTTTTCTGTTCAGGATCTCTGGGTTAACAAACAGGTACAGCTCGGAAAACAGATCGGTCGCCAGCATCCCGCGCGTGCCCAGCCGTTGCGATACGGCTTCCGCCGCAGCGCCGTGGGCGACACAGCCTGCGCAGGCTGCTTCATATAGCGAAAGCTTTTGCCCTGACAAACTGCCGATAATGCCGGATAGCACATCTCCCATACCGCCGGTTGCCATGCCGGCGTTACCAACATCGGCAATCGCCATCTCGCCTGCCTCGCTGGCGATAAGGGTACCGGCCCCTTTCAATACCACCACGCCACCATAGCGTTCAGCCAGTTTACGGGCGGCAAGTAAGCGGTCACTCTCTATTTCGCTGGTTTTTACCTCCAGCAGGCGGGCCGCTTCGCCCGGATGCGGCGTAATAACACGATTTTGACGTTTATCGCCAGCGATTGCCAGCAGGTTAAGCGCGTCAGCATCCCAAAGCATCGGTTTAGAGGATTTTTTTACTTTTTCCAGCGCTTGTTTACCCCAGTCACGCTGGCCCAGCCCTGGCCCAATCACGATAAAATCGGCCCAATCCAGCGCTTCCTCTATCGCCTGAGCGCTTAATTCCTGCACCATCAGCTCGGGACGTGCCGTCAGCAGCGCGGAAAGATTATCTTTGTGAGTAAGTACTCGCACTAAGCCAGCCCCTGCGCGCAGGGCAGCTTCCCCGGTCATCCTGATAGCGCCAGCCGTACCCCGATCCCCGCCGATGATCGCCAGCTTGCCATGATCGCCCTTATGGGAAGTGGGTTTACGCGGTGGCAGCCAGCGCGTTAGCACAGAGGCATCGTAGCGCGCTATCGGTGCGGCCTGCCCCGCCAGCCACGCATCCAGTCCGAGCGCGTGGAAATGCAGCTGCCCGACGTAATCACGCGCTTTCCCGGTCAGCAGACCCGGTTTGAGGGCGATATACGTTATAGTATGGGTGGCGTTAATAACCGGGCCGGGCGTTGTACCGTTAGCAGCCACTAACCCAGAGGGAATATCCACGGAAAAAACCGGCGCGCTGCCCGCGTTCGCTTTTTCAATCAGCCGCGCATACGGGTCACCCGGTGCGCGGTTCAGCCCGGTACCGAGCAGCGCATCAATAATAATATCGTTCTGTTCAGGCCAGGGCGTATCAGCCGCGTGGATTTCCCCTCCCGCGGCAAGCCAGGCATTACGCGCCTGTTCAGCCTCTTCCGGTAGCGCTTTTGTCCCTTCACAGGCAATGACTGTCACCTCCATCCCTGCCGAGCGGGCAAGACGAGCCACGATGAAGCCGTCACCGCCGTTATTGCCGTGCCCGCACAGGATCAACCAATGCTTCTTGCCGGGCCACAAAGCCTGAATATGGCTGAATGCCGCCTCGCCCGCCCGTTGCATCAGTTCAAACAGCGTAATACCTAATGCATCCGCCCCTTCACGCTCAAGTTGCGCAATCGCCTCTACAGGCCAGACAGAATAGGGTAAACTGGTCGGGTTATTTAGCTGGTTCAGGTTAGTCATGTCGCATCCTCTCGATCTTTCTCAATTTGCCCTGGAAATCAAACAGTGGGGGCTGGAACTCGGCTTTCAGCAGGTCGGTATCTGTGATACCGATCTTAGCCCGGAAGAGCCGCGCCTGCAGGCCTGGCTGGACAAGCAATACCATGGCGAAATGGAATGGATGGCTCGTCACGGCATGATGCGCGCCCGTCCCCATGAGCTGCAGCCCGGCACGCTACGCGTGATCAGCGTACGCATGAATTACCTGCCGGCCAAAGCGGCCTTCGCCAGCACCTTAAAAAATCCGCAGCTTGGCTACGTTAGTCGCTATGCGCTCGGCCGCGATTATCACAAAGTATTACGCAATCGCCTGAAAAAGCTCGGCGATCGTATTCGCGAACGCTGTGAGGCGGCTGAATTCAGACCTTTTGTCGATTCCGCACCGGTGATGGAAAGGCCGCTGGCGGTCAAGGCTGGCCTGGGCTGGACCGGTAAACACTCGTTGGTTTTAAATCGGGAATCCGGCTCGTGGTTTTTTCTGGGTGAGCTGCTTATCAACCTGCCTTTGCCGATTGATACGCCGCAGCAGGAGCAGTGTGGCCGCTGTGTTGCCTGCCTGACAACCTGTCCAACCGGCGCCATTGTCGAACCTTACGTGGTGGATGCCAGACGCTGTATCTCCTATCTGACCATCGAACTGGAAGGCGCCATTCCGGAAGCGTACAGGCCGCTTATTGGCAACCGAATTTATGGCTGTGATGACTGCCAGCTGATCTGTCCCTGGAATCGTTACGGCCAGCTGACGGACGAAGATGATTTTAGCCCGCGCGCCGTGCTTCATGCGCCGCCCTTAACCGAGCTGTTTGCCTGGGACGAGGCGACATTTCTCCGCGTAACGGAAGGATCGGCGATCAGACGTATCGGTCATCTTCGCTGGCTGCGCAACGTGGCGGTAGCGCTGGGCAATGCACCCTGGTCAGAGGAAAACGTGGTGGTATTGCAAAGCCGTCAGGGAGAGAATCCCATGCTGGACGAACACATTACGTGGGCGCTGACCCGCCAGTTGGCAAGGCGAGAGGAAAACGCGATTGAGGTTCAGAGCGGCCAGCAAAAGCGGCTGGTGCGCGTAATAGAAAAAGGTTTGCCGCGCGACGCATAAATAACCAGGCGTACCGCTTACACTGTCGAACCAGTTTTCCACACGCTGTGCATAAAAATAAAAAGCCGTTGCCATTCAACTGCCACAGAAAGCGCAAGCGATCTCTCTACTCATTCAAAATATTAATTTATATTTATAATTCAATGATATAAAAAAATCGCGTAGCGTTTTATATTCCTGAATAGCAGGCAGGGGTAGATCGTAACCTGTGGATAACTCTGTTGAAGGTTATTCGGTGCAGGCCGGAAATAGCGAAACCCAGCCGCGGCAGGGCTGTGGATAACTTAATCAAAAATGACAGTGATGAATGATCTGGAGCGGGAAACGAGACTCGAACTCGCGACCCCGACCTTGGCAAGGTCGTGCTCTACCAACTGAGCTATTCCCGCAAAGAAGTACTGCTAAGCGCCAACCGCACCAAAAAGCCTAACTTCTTGATTTTAAAGGATTTCTAATTCCTTTAAGGTCGAACGGGTGCGATTATGAACGTATCGGCGAGCAAAGACAAGCTTTTTCCTGCCGCACCCCGCTAATTATGGCCGACGATGATGACCTTACTATGCCGAGGTAAACAGGCTGAGGAGGAGAGTAATCAACGCTACCCAAAAAGCCGCAGAGGAAATAAAACGGGCAGGTTGTCAGCCTGCCCGTTTCCTTCGGGAAGTTACTCCCTTTCAATCATGGCTTACCTTGACGTCTTGTCGCTTTTGCCATTTTTTCCTGCAGCGGCGTTCTCTGGCTGACTGTTTGCTGCGTTTTTATTGTAATGCGCGTCCTGCGCAGGCGAGCCGTTAGCCGGTTTGGCAGAGCCTGCCGAGTTATTGCTACCAGGGCTGGTTGAGCTGCCCGGACCGCCTACAATCGGCCGGACGGGCTTAACCGGCTCCCATTTCTTAGCCGGTTGAACCGCTTTGTTGATGTCATTAGCCGGCATGTTTGGCTGCGTGCCGTTTTGCTTCGGCGAACCCTGCGCAGGTTTAGCGGAACCGGCATGGTTATTACCATCAGGGCGGCTTGCGCTACCCGGCCCGCCTACGATTGGCTTCACCGGTTTTACCGTATCCCATTTCCTTGCCGGTTGAGCCGCTTTGTTGATGTCATTAGCCGGCACGTTTGGCTGCGTGCCGTTTTGCTTCGGCGAACCCTGCGCAGGTTTAGCGGAACCGGC
>NZ_DALZCD010000340.1:0-4020 GCF_031978025.1 Erwinia sp. | reverse complement strand
CAGCACACCCGCGCTATCAGCTACTGATACCCATGCAGCCTCGGGCAGCACGCCGGCGCTTTCGACTGGCAGCAGCGATCTTCATCTGCCCGACTCGCTTAAGCCTTATGAGGCCGATATACAAGACGCGGCACAGGCTACTGGCGTGCCTGCCAACGTGCTGGCGGCACAAATCTGGCAGGAGTCTCGCGGTAATCTGGGTGCAGCGACAGTCAATGGTGGGAATGGGCTACAGGATGCAGGTCTGATGCAGGTCAACAGCAATACCTTTGCCGATTTGCAAAATAAAAACCCTGATTTGCTGGGCAAGGGTGCCAGCCAGACTGCTGCCCATGACAATATCATGGCGGGGGCGCTCTATATGAAAGAGCAGCTCAACACGTTCGATGGCAATATGGGGGCAGCATTACGTGCCTACAATTCAGGCCCCAATAATGTCAACCTCAACAACTTAAGCGATATTTCAAAAACAGGGACGGGTGACGCGACTTACGTGGACAAGGTGATGGATTTTGCTAACACCATCGCCACCGGCAAAGGCACGCTGCCCGCCTGATCGATAAGGGCGATCGACGATCGCCCCTAAGTCTGCCGACACGCTATTTTCCTTCACCGCCGCCCTGCGCACCGGCCCCACCGGAAAGTGCCGAAAGAAGCGTACCCAGCCCCAACATCTGCAGGGCACCGCCCAGTTTAGCGGCCAGCCCGCTGCTGCTTTGATCGTCCTGAGAGGTCTTACCGTTGCCCTCTGAACCTTCTGAGCCGCTCTGACCCGATGCATTTGTGCCCTCAGAAGACTGTCCCAGCATCTTTTTAATCATTTCCATCAGCTGAGTCAGGATATCGCCATTGCCGGAAGCTTCCTGAGAACCCGCATTGCCGTTACCGGATCCTGAAGCATCCGCCCCTTTTTTCTCATTGTTCGCCTCGCTACTTTTCAGCAGCTCCAGAATAGCGTTCAGCAATTGGGTAATGCTGCTTTCGCTACTTGTAGACTGGCTGTTTCCCTCGTTACCGGTTCGGGCCAACGCTTCTTTGTTGCCAAAATTTACGCCCTGGCCACCACTGCCTTTTAATGCGGGGCTGTCGAAATTCAGGATATTACCCAGACCCGGGGCGCCCTGCTCATTCTTCTGCTTTGACGCCAGGGGTAGCTCCAGGCCTGCATCGCCCCCCTTATTGCCGCCGCCAATTACGCTGTTTACATCGCCGCCTATTTTCATGCCGCTTCCTCTGTTCAGTGAAATAACCGTTACGAGTCCACCCCTCAAGGCTTCGTCTCCGTTTTGGGTGGAGAACAGGTCAGACATGTTCCACTGGCACTGGCAAAGTCTTAATCATGGTAAATAAAATTACGCATTATTAACGTTTTGTAATCTGGATAATGCGATTATTTACATCAGCTTACCGTTGCGCGGCGGAATTTGTGTAGGGATTTCCTTACCTTGCCCCACGGAGATCCCCACCACAACTTCAGATGAAACTGATAGCCTCTCAAGGTCGCGCTAGTAAATAGTAAACAAATATTGAGTATTACCCTGAGCAGCCCGCCTCTGATTTCTTATTGTTTTTTGCTTGATTTGCAACAGATTGCTAACTGCATAGTCCGAGGGTAGACAGGAGAAAATATGGTAACGGGTAGTGAGAAAGAGTCAGGCAGTATCCGTCACGATAAAGTCACGGCTTTCCTTACCGAGCCTGGCACAGCCAGAACGGATATCCATGCCAGCCTGCATCCGCTGATCGACAACCTTGCGCCACTAAAAGTTGATCTGCTGTTGGAAGGCGAAACCGGTACGGGTAAGGACACCCTGACCCGCCGTATCTACCAGCTTTCCGGCGCTAAAGGTCCGCTGATTTCAGTGAACTGTGCGGCTATCCCGGAAAATCTGGCGGAAAGCGAACTGTTCGGCGTGATGGCCGGCGCCTACACCGGCGCCACCCATTCACGGGCAGGCTATATTGAAGCATCCGACAAAGGCATTCTGTTTCTGGATGAGATAGACAGTATGCCGCTGATGTTACAGGCAAAACTGCTGCGCGTATTGGAAACACGTGCCATACACAGACTGGGATCCACCCAACCTGTGCCGCTGGATCTGCGCGTGGTCGCCGCCTCGCAGACACCGCTTATCGACATGGTAGAAGCGGGACGTTTTCGCCGCGATCTCTATTTCCGCCTTTCGACTATCAGGCTGGAAACGCCGACGGTGCGTTCCCATGCCGAACTGATTATCCCGCTGTTTCGCCGCTTTACCCAGGAAGCGGCCATGCGGTTACAGCAGCCTATCCCCCCGCGTTCGCTGGCGCTGGATGAGGCCCTGCTGCTGCACAGCTGGCCGGGCAATATTCGCGAGCTTAAAGCGGCGGCGGAGCGCCACGTACTGCATCTGCCGCCGCTGTGTAACATCACGCCGGGCGAAGGCGAAGCGACGTTATTAAAAGACCGCCTGCGTCGCATAGAGCGCAGCCTGATTAAAGAGTGTTTGCATCGGCACGGCCATAAAATTGATGACGTGGTACATGAATTAGGCATCCCGCGCCGTACCCTTTATCACCGGATTAAATTACTGAACATCGTTGCCTGAAAATTTTATAAAAATAATTTATTTTCTTTGGAACCGTTTTTGCGCCACGCCCACTTAATTAACGAATATGCTGACAACCACCCTTTAATTAATCAGGAGTCACACTATGTCTTCAGTATCCGCTGGTATTTCAAACACAGCTGCAGCTGCTACAAAAATTGAAAGCGCAACTGATGGTGCGAGCTTTATGTCTCAAATGCAGGCCGTCCAGGGAAAAATGCAGCAGGACATGGTTGATAAGGCCGAGCTGGACAGGCAGAACAACAAAATGAACAGTATTGCCGACAGCGCCGCCAAGGCCGGTTCTGCCGCTGCTCAGGTTAAAATTCAGTACTAATATCCTCTGCTGGTGCGGGTCTGGCCCCCGATCCGCACCGCTTTTCGTTCTGTTACCCAGCGCGAGATTGTTATGAAAATAAATGCTTCCCCGGCAGACCTAACCCATGTCACCCAGCTGAACAGTACAAATGAGCCGCAGCAGAACGATGTTGATTTCTTTGCTGCCCAGCTAAAAGAACCTCAGGTTGAAAAAGTGTCTGCCCCCACCGAAGTTACCCATTTCCTTTCGGGCATAGCCAGCTCTTTAAATAATAATGAACAGCAAAGAAAACAAGCCTATCAGGATTTACAGCAGGCCTCTCGCTCTTCCAACTTATTAGAATTTAGTCAGGCTAATGCCGCCCTGTCGAATTATTATATTGAAAACCTCATGAATGCAAAAATTGTCGCCAAAGGCGTCCAGAGCATCGATAAACTGACCAACCTACAGTAAACCCTTATGAAACTTTTGCTGAAATGGCTAATGATAAGCTCGCTGGCGCTTTTTCTGGTCGGCTGTGGCGATAAAACCGTATTGTACAGCGGGCTGGCGGAAAACGACGCCAACGATATCATCGCCGAACTGAATCAGCATCAAATCGCCGCGCAGAAACTGATCGAAAAAGCGGGCATTTCCGTCGCGGTCGATGCGGAAAACATCGAGCGCAGCGTGAAAATTCTCGACTCCGCCGGATTGCCGCGTAAAGCCCGCACTAACCTTGGTGAGGTATTCCAGAAAAGCGGCGTGATTTCCAGCCCTATGGAGGAACGCGCCCGCTATATTTATGCGCTTTCTCAGGAGGTGGAATCGACACTGGCGCAAATTGACGGCGTGGTGGTGGCTCGTGTGCACGTGGTGCTGCCGGAAAGGCTGGCGCCTGGCGAGCCGGTGCAGCCCGCCTCCGCCTCGGTATTTATTAAATACCACAACACGCTCGATCCGGACAGTATTGAGCCGCGCATCCGCCAAATGGTGTCCACCAGCATTCCAGGCCTGGCGGGCAAAAGCGATAAAGATTTAGCGATAGTGTTTGTGCCGGCTCAGACCTACGAAGACAAGATAGAAGTCGTGCAGATGGGGCCTTTTCAGCTCTCGCCTGATGAATACGGCACC
>NZ_DALZCD010000339.1:0-4042 GCF_031978025.1 Erwinia sp. | reverse complement strand
CCCATGGCCGCCATTATGTCGACGATCAATGCTCAGCTGCTGCAATCTTCCGCCACGATCGTAAAAGATCTCTTTTTGCGTGTACGTCCACAGCAAATGGACAATGAGCCGTTGCTCAGAAAGATTTCTGCGACCGTCACGCTGGTGCTGGGCCTGCTGCTGCTGCTGGCAGCATGGAACCCGCCGGACATGCTGATTTGGCTCAATCTACTGGCTTTCGGCGGGTTGGAAGCGGTATTTCTGTGGCCGCTGGTGCTGGGGTTATACTGGGAGAAAGCCAATGCTGCAGGCGCCCTTTGCAGTATGATCGGCGGCGCGGGCTGTTACACCCTGTTGGCCAGTTTTTCACTGCAGCTGTGGGGGTTTCATCCTATTGTGCCTTCGCTGCTGTTCAGCCTGGTTGCTTTTGCAATCGGCAATCGTTTTGGCCGCCCTGTCCGGCCATAGTCCTATTTGTTTGACTAAAGAGAATCGCAATGCCCTGGATACAAATGAAAATCAACACCACCGGCGCACAGGCCGAAGAACTGGGCGACGCGCTGATCGAGAACGGGGCTGTCTCGGTCACGTTTCAGGATACGCACGACAACCCGGTGTTTGAACCGTTGCCTGGTGAAACGCGTCTGTGGGGCGACACCGATGTGATTGGTCTGTTTGATGCCGAAACTGACATGCAGGACGTGATTGCCGGTCTGGAACACCATCCGCTACTCGGCAACGGTTTCCACCACAAAATTGAGCAGATTGAAGACAAGGACTGGGAGCGGGAATGGATGGAAAACTTCCATCCAATGCGTTTCGGCCAGCGCCTGTGGATTTGCCCGAGCTGGCGTGATGTGCCGGATCCAGATGCCGTTAACGTCATGCTGGATCCCGGCCTGGCGTTTGGTACCGGCACGCATCCCACCACATCCATGTGCCTGAGCTGGCTGGATGGACTGGACCTGGCAGGCAAAACCGTTATCGATTTTGGTTGCGGCTCCGGTATCCTGGCTATTTCGGCACTCAAGCTGGGCGCAGCGCAAGCTATTGGCATCGATATCGATCCGCAGGCGATTCAGGCCAGCCGTGACAATGCCGAGCGCAATGGCGTTTCGGAGCGTCTGTCGCTTTATCTGCCTCATGAGCAGCCTGAGAACCTCAGCGCCGACGTGGTGGTTGCCAATATCCTTGCTGGTCCACTGCGTGAACTGGCGCCGCTTATTAGCGTACTGCCGGTCTCCGGTGGTCATCTGGGGCTTTCCGGCGTGCTGTCGAGCCAGGCTGAAGGGGTATGCGAAGCCTATGCGGATAAGTTCACACTCGATCCCGTCGCAGAAAAAGAAGAGTGGTGCCGGATTACCGGTATACGCCGCTAAGCTCTCTGTTTCCAGGGAAGGATTCAGATAGATTTCTCTTACAATAAGCTTATCATCAGCAAGGTTATTTGCTCGTATCGATCATTTCCAGGGATAATGAAAATGAGAAAATATGCTTTGCTGTTCTCCTGCCTTGCCGCTCTGCCCGTCATGGCTGAACCTGCTATCCACTGGTCCTATGAAGGTCAGGGCTCACCCGAGCACTGGGCCGATCTCGGTCAGGCATTTCAGACCTGTAAAACCGGCCAGTATCAGTCTCCTGTCGATATTACCCAGGTCATTGACGGTAAACTGCCACCGTTAGGCATGAATTTCCATACTGATACCAGGACCATCGTTAACAATGGTCATACCGTCCAGGTTACCGTAAAAGACAGCGACGATTTTCTGCTTGATAACGACTCGTTTGTGCTTAAACAGTTTCACTTTCACGCCCCCAGTGAAAACCATCTTTTCGGCAAAGCCTATCCAATGGAAGCGCATTTCGTTCATGCCAACCAGCAGGGCGAACTGGCCGTGCTTGCCGTTATGTTCGAGCCTGGGCCAGAAAACAGCGCGCTTAAACCGCTGATTGCCTCTTTACCTGCCGAAGAAAATAACGTGGAAGCCATGAAGCAGAGCATGGACCTTGCCGCGCTTTTCCCCGCCACGAAGCATTATTATCGTTTTAGCGGATCGCTGACCACTCCGCCCTGCACGGAAGGCGTGCGCTGGCTGGTTCTGAAGCAGCCCGTTACGCTCTCTGCCGCCCAGCTGGCAGTTTTTGAACATGCCCTTAAACACGCTAACAATCGTCCCTTACAACCTCTGCACGGCCGTATAATTGTCGAATAGCTGAACAATGTTTCGCCATTTTTTCCAAATTTATGCCATTAACTGTTATGATCAGCCGCTGAAATATCGCAATTTAGAATGTTAACTGCTTCACAAAAAAAGAAAAATATTTGTTCATAATTTAATCATTAACATTCAATGTGCTGTTAAATAAGGATATTTATTTGTGACCCTCTGTTCCAGAGCGCAGAATGCCGGTTTTCAGGGGAGATTGTTCAAAGTTTGGCCTTTCATCTTATGAAAAAAATGCGTAATATACGCCGCCTTGCGAACACACTATGGTCACTTTTTTTTCATGCGCATAGGAAACCACCAGCTTCGCAATCGCCTGATTGCAGCACCAATGGCCGGAATTACCGACAGGCCTTTCCGGACGCTTTGTTATGCAATGGGCGCTGGTATGACCGTATCGGAGATGCTGTCGTCGAACCCGGAAGTCTGGGCCAGCGACAAATCCCGACTGCGTATGGTACACAGTGATGAGCCCGGTATTCGTACCGTGCAGATTGCCGGTTGTGACCCCAATGAGATGGCGGAAGCCGCGCGCATTAACGCTTTGTCGGGCGCGCAGGTTATTGATATCAATATGGGCTGTCCGGCTAAAAAGGTGAATCGGAAAATGGCGGGCTCCGCCCTGCTGCAGCATCCAGAGCTGGTAAGGTCTATCCTTTCGGCGGTGGTTAATGCAGTAGATGTGCCCGTTACGTTAAAGATTCGCACCGGCTGGGACGCGGACAACCGCAATTGTGTTGAGATTGCCCAATTGGCTGAACGTTGTGGCATTCAGGCCCTGACCATCCACGGACGCACACGCGCGTGTTTGTTCAACGGCGAAGCTGAATATGACAGCATTCGGACAGTTAAGCAGAGTGTCTCTATCCCCGTTATCGCGAACGGAGACATTACTGACCCGCATAAAGCCAGAGCCGTGCTTGACTATACGGGGGCAGATGCCCTGATGATAGGACGCGCGGCTCAGGGAAGACCGTGGATCTTCCGGGAAATCCAGCATTATCTGGACACTGGGGAGCTGCTGGCACCAATGCCACTGGCTGAAGTAAAGCGCTTGCTTATTGAGCACTTACGGGAACTGCACGACTTTTATGGTCATCGCAAAGGATACCGTATTGCCCGAAAGCACGTCTCCTGGTATCTCCAGGAGCACGCCCCAAACGACCAGTTTCGGCGCACATTCAACGCCATTGAGGATGCCAGCGAACAGCTGGAGGCGTTGGAGGCATACTTCGAAAAACTTGCATAATAGAAATAAAGAGCTGACAGAACTATGTTCGAACAACGCGTAAATTCTGACGTACTGACCGTTTCAACCGTTAACTCCCAGGATCAGGTGACCCAAAAGCCTCTGCGTGACTCGGTCAAACAGGCACTGAAGAACTATTTTGCTCAACTGAACGGTCAGGATGTTAATGACCTGTATGAGCTGGTTTTGGCTGAAGTGGAACAGCCACTGTTGGACATGGTGATGCAATATACCCGTGGCAACCAGACCCGTGCAGCCCTGATGATGGGTATCAATCGCGGTACGCTGCGTAAGAAACTGAAAAAATACGGCATGAACTAAGTTTCGGTTCATTGTGATGGAGGCGCTACATACTGTTAGCGCCTTTTTTAATGGTTACCCATCGAACAGAATTGTCTTGATCGTGTAAATAACAAACATTTAGCTCAACTTCCTGCCAATCTCGTTGTCCTACAACCTGTACCGCTACAGATTAACGTCTTCATGCGCTACATCTTCCATGCACGCATAAAGAGAGCCATATGAAGTTATCTCGCGGCTTGACGCGCAGCCTGATGCACCCACGTTACTGGATGACCTGGGCTGGACT
>NZ_DALZCD010000338.1:0-4061 GCF_031978025.1 Erwinia sp. | reverse complement strand
CAGAAAGCCAATCATGCGAAGTGACCCAAATCTGGGAGCTTCTGAACTGGCAGAGGCTCTCATAAAGTCGCACAGTACGGGGATTTTTAAGGCTGCCACAATCTCTCAATGAATAGGTTGTGAATTGGCTTCCCAGAACATACAGATACGGCAAGACCTTATGGTTGAATTCAATTTCCCATAAGCCTTTACTTGAGCGCCCCCCCGCCTCTGTCAGCCAAGGACGAGCGATCACATCATGACGGCCAGTCTTAGGATAGAAAATAATGGCAGAACGTGAGAGCTCAAACACTCCTTCTTTAACGTCCCGACTAGCCTGATTACGGCTTACATTGAAGATATCTTCGTAATCTGCAACAGCGACGGTAAATATTGGATTTGCAGACTCCTCTTCATCAGTGAAGTAAGTTTGCATAAGACATAGCCACAACACACGTTTTGCCTTCAAAGATAAATGATAAGCAGCTTCAGTTAGCTCATTCGATTGCTTAACATTTATCTTTTTTTTCAACACATTAGCCATAACTAAAATCTTTTGTGGGTCAAATTATGACCCCCACAATACCACCTAGTACACTCAAGTCAACTAATTATTAATTCCTGTGTGATGTAGGGCGGATTCCCATAGTAACTAGGGGTAATTCCCATAGGGAGTAGGGCGGATTCCCATAATATGTAGGGCGGATTCCCATAGTAACTAGGGCTAATTCCCAGAAAGACCCCTTTTTAACTCAATAATATCAATAGTTTATCCCACCCTAAAAAGCTTTAAAAAGCTTAAAAAAACATTAAAAAAGCTATTAAAAATAGTGCTGTGGATAAGTGTATAAGTTAGCTTTGACAATGAAACCGGCTTCACTTCGTTCACCCGGTCAACCCCTCGGCAGCGCAAAAACAAGTTTTGCACCGCCTCGCGGTTTCTACTAAAACGGAGCATATATTCACAGGTACAGTCACTTTATACTTCTGTTGACTATGGCAAGCGCTACACTTAACCTTTTCCAAAATTATGAATTTAGGTGACATATGGCGCAGAAAAAACAAATGACACAGCAGGAATGGGATCGGTTAATTCCAGCTATGGCGACCTACGCGCATATAACCACTGAGATCGGCTATGCAGTTCTGGTCCAAGGTGAGCGGCAAACTGATGTTGCTGTTCGGGTTGGTCGCACAAAACAAAATGTCGCAAATGCTGTCAAACGCATATGGGAACTCTATCAGCAGGCAACAACTGATGATGGCGAAAATCTTGAGTTAGTAAGCGTTTGGCTACCAAAACCTGAAGCTGATAAAGTTAGAACGATCGCGGCCAGATTTTCGATTAACAGTGAAAAAGTTAAATTGTAGAAGATGGAGCATAAATGGCTTTTCAGTCACCCGCAGCTAATTTCACAGAACAACGCCTTGATTTTACTACTTTAGTAAAATTATCATCACATTCTTCTTACGTATTTAAAAGTGCAAGTGACTATCCTGACGTTGGGATCCTTAGAGGATCGTTACTGGCTGTAGATCGAGCAATCCCCTTCAAACATGATCAGATTGTCATTGCCAATGTAGATAACGATCTAGTTCTACGCCGCTTACTGCTTACACCTGTTACTGCACTTCAGGAACTTGATGGCATCAGAACAATTACGCCATTGTCACACGACCATGAGTTGCCGATCTGGGGTGTAGTTGCATACGTTCTCACTGATTTGGCTGGGGCAGGTTTTAAAACGAACGAAAACGTTTAACTCGGCCTCTCAGAACATTTCATCTTGTAAAAATTAAGGCAAGCATAAATACTGTATTCATATACAGTATTTATGATGAGTTCCAGCCTATGTTTGCGCTAGTGGACGCCAATAACTTCTATGCTTCATGCGAAACGGTTTTCCGCCCTGATTTAAGAGGAAAGCCGATCTGTGTGGTGTCTAATAACGATGGATGCGTGATAGCTCGCTCAGCAGAAGCTAAGAAGTTGGGAATCCCCATGGGGGCCCCGCTCTTCAAAAATGAACGCTTTTTTCATGAAAATGGTGTAATTGTTTTCTCTAGCAATTATGCGTTATAGTAAGTTACGTGGAATGCAACATTGATTGAGTAAACTTTGAACAGCAAAGCTGTTGTCAGAGGAGAATGCAATGCTGATTCCACCGAGTGAACACGTTCTGTTGCTGGCAGAGCGCTGGCTGCAACTGTTATCCGATCTGGGGCGGGCGCAGGCCACGCTAACAGCCTACCGCAATGCCCTCCGTCATTACTTTGCGTTCTGCAGCCAGAACGGAATTAAACCTGAAAAGGCGCGGTTTGAAGACCTGGCTGCCTATATTAGTCCTCAGTTACCCGGGATGCCTTTTTCCGCGGCCAGCGCCACGCTCCAGCTTCGCCTGTCGGCGATCCGCCTCTGGTATGACTTTCTCATGTACCTGGATCTTTGCACGGTCAATCCGCTGCCCCGATCCGGCACGCCCGGCATGCTGAGTTCCGGCCGGGGACTGGTTCCCCGCGTTGTAAAGCTGCCGCGCATTCCTGACGATGCGCAGTGGCAGTGTTTTCTTTATCATGCCGCCGCTTCCCCACTGCGTGACCGCCTGATGCTGGCATTAACCTATTACGGCGCGCTGCGTCGGTCTGAAATTACCTCGCTAAGTATTGACGACTTCGACTTTGCTCACCGGCTCATCCGCATCCGGGCAGAAACCACCAAGAGCCGGCGTGAACGAATTGTCTGTTACAGCCCGGCAGTAGTGCCAGTGCTGGCCGCGCACCTTATGCAGATGAAGCGGACCGGAATCGTAAGAGGTGCCCTGTTCCGTTCTGAGTCCGATCGTAATCAGGGCGGGCCGCTTTCATTCTGGACCTGGAGCAAAACGGTACGGAAATGGGCGCTTGAGTCTGGGATGCCGGACATCTCAACCCATACCTTCCGGCACCTGCGACTCACACACCTTGCCCGCGCGGGCTGGAAGTTGCACGAACTTGCCACCTATGCAGGACACCGCGACCTGACCACAACACAGATTTATATTCATCTTTCTGGCAGGGACCTGGCTGCCCGGATGGCTGGCGCGATTGAAACGGCAGATATCAGGATGGCGAACCTCATTTTCAGAACAGAGAAATAACATGAGCCCACACACACCGATTGAAAACAGCCGGCATCCGTTCGACATGACTGAATACCGGCTTGAGGCGTCACTGACCCTCGCTGAACGGACGGCACTGAGCAGCGCTCACAGCCGGTCCCGTATGCTGCGAACGAAGCCGGTGCCGGACCTCATCAGGCCGCTGATGGACATTGCCGCCGGAAGCGGATGCGGCAGCAAAATCACGGGGCTGGTGATAGCCGGATTGCTGCGCGAAATGCATGCAGACGGCATGCCCTGCTGGTGCTGGCCGCAGGAACGCTGGCTGACGCTGTGCCGGGAAGTCAGGGAGGGCCGTCCGTTAATGGCCGCTTTTGCCTGGCATCTGGCTGATTTGCATGACCCGCTCAGCCTGCCTGATATACGTAAACCCGCGCTCTATGCTTCTGCCATCTTCGGCCAGGCTTTTTATCACCAGGAGCTGGACCGGCTGACTGATACGCTGACGTCGCTGGGTTATGCCCCGACCAGCCAGAAAAATCATGTCTCGGGTATACTGGCAACACTGATGATCATGAACAGGGATCCCCGGCTTGAAACGTTTACGCCTGAACTCCTCTGGCGCGCCCAGAGCGGGACAGACAAGGGAATATCCCGTTACGTCGGCCGCGTTTCACATGCACTTGCCGCACTGGGGATTATCAGCGCCCCGGTGAGGATGCGAAACTATAAAAAATGGTACGAAAAGCCGGTCGAAGGCGTCGATCCGGCCTGGGTGCACTGGTGCCGGCGCTGGCGGGAAACGTCGGTGCTCAGGCCGCGCACCCGTGAAAGCCAGTACAGCTTTATTCTGCGCTGCGGCCTCTGGCTGAAAAAGGAGCATCCGGAGGTTCGGGAACCGGCAGACTGGACAATGGAAACCTGCGCCAGCTTCATTGCGGCGGTAGGCCGGATGAACGTGGATGAGCTTCAGCTGGGCACGGA
>NZ_DALZCD010000337.1:0-4070 GCF_031978025.1 Erwinia sp. | reverse complement strand
CTGTTCGCCCCCCACCTCGCCGTATAGCGTTACTGCCGGCTAATAGCGTTACTTCCGGCTAAAGGAGGCTCTGACAGGACTGAATATCAGCGAAGCCTTGCGCCAGTTTTGATCCCAGAGTATCTGTTCAACGCACCACACTGGACAAAGGCGGCGGGCGGCAATCGTGCAGGTTCTGACGTGGAAACCTGGCGAAAGGTCTGATACATGCTCCTGTTTTGCCCCTGGCAAACAGTGTCCGCTTGCAGGCCAGGCGTGCTTCGTAAAAACATCAGGCAGGCCTTCCAGCATGCAGCCCTGCCCCCTGGACAAAGGTTGGTCATCCGGGTAAGCGACTTCGGGTTGCTCGTCCGGTTGATTAAACCGCCGTTTAAGGGGGTTCATACATGCATGCAACACAAGCGTATCCTTCCAGGAAGTGACTAAAATGTATCGGCATCTTAAGCCAATAATTTAGCGGTTAACGGTCTTACGGGTGGCGCAAGCCGGAGCAGAGTTCTGTCAGGTGGTAAATAGGCTGTCCTTTTGGTGTCAGCGGCGAAGGGTATGCTAATCAATAAAGTTGGTCGGGCTGGAGAGTCCGTTTAGCCAGTTTCCTTTGAAGTATTATGACCATGACAGGAAATCCAGCTGCGGTTAATGCACTTATAAAAAAGAGTACGTGAAGATTTTGCGTTGTTATTCTCTGGTCAGGGAGTAATAAGGAAGAAAGAAAAAATGCGAGTGTGGTTATCAGATACATAATTGCGGTCTGCAGGGAAGAAAACCCGGCTCGTTGTTCATCTCCAGGATACCGAATGGCAACCGACGAAGCGGCAACAAGTCGACTATAGGCGGCACCGAGAAATAAGGTGATAAATAGCAGCGAGTGATGAAAGCCCATCGCAGGAATCACCAGGCTCGCGATAAACAGCAGCGTTGAAATTATTGCCAACATCAGAGCAGATAATCGCGACAGTAACCAGCCTGACATTTTTGTAGACAGATAACCGGCTACCCCTCCACTTAAGAACAATAAGGATAAGGCTCCTGGTTCCACGCCCATATACTGCGTCATTAATGGCGTCAAAATGGGAATAATCAGCATGGGGCTGAACTGAACCACTGCAGTACAAGAGGCAAAAAATAAGGTTTCCGTATTAATAGCGAGAGCGGTCTTTACGCCTGATTGCGCCGGTTCTCCGGGAAGAATAAACACGACCAACAGCAAAGACAGCAGACAAAGTATGCTGATTAACCAGAGCGCAGCATGCCAACCAGAGTGCGTACACAGAAATAATATAGCTGGCATGCCGACAATACTGACCATCGGAAAGGATGCAATGACCGTCGCCAACATTTTTCCACGTAAGTTTTCCGGGGCATAATTAATTAACATACTCAGACCCACCCCCATTGTCGTGCCCCCCACTAATCCTGCGCAAAAGCGTAGCACCAGAAGAGTATTGAAATGAGTAATCAGGGTGGAACAGAATGTCAGCACGGCAAGCAGCGCCGTATTTCTGACAAGAAATTGTTTTTTATTAAAGGATTCGATCCAATAAAAAGCAATAACGCCAGAGAGGACGGCGCCGAGCGTGTACATGCCAGAGACATAACCCGAAAATGAGACAGGAACCGAAAAGTCGTCTGCCATAAAAGCAAAAACAGGCGTTAACGCCATATATTCCAGCGCATTAGTGAACTGGACAAAAGCCACGACAAGGGCGATCCGCATGAGAGCTTTATAATTGAACGTTTGTGTAACCAGTGGCATAGCAAGCAACCCGTAAATGAAAGATAGCCGATTTTACCCGCTATCAACGGTATTTATAATATGGTAAAAATGGTACTCATTATTATCAAATATGGGATAGCTGATGCGGCCGGTTCTTGATTTTAACAGCCTGAAAGTGTTCGTTGCTGTGGTTGAAAGAGAAAGTTTTGTTGGGGCATCGAAAGCCCTTGAAATGCCGACATCAAACGTCAGTCGTTGTATTTCTCAGTTAGAGGAAAAACTGAATCTTCAGCTCATTGAGCGCAGCACCCGACATATGAAGCTCACCCAGTCAGGGCACCTGCTCTATACCCGAGCGAAGCCATTGCTGGAGGCGCTTGAGCAAACTGAGACAGAATTAACGTTGCGGCAAATGCAACTCAAGGGCCCATTACGGATATGTATTCCCAATGAAGTAGGCCCTGCCTTGCTGGGTTCTGTTATCGCCGATTTCGCCTGTCAGTACCCGGACCTGGAGATCAGCTGTATCACAAATTTGTCAGGTTTCGAATCCCTGCGCGATGAGCTGGACTTAGCTGTCATTATTACCCGTGGTCAGATGGAAGACAGTGACTATATAACCCGTCATCTGGTGACCATTCCTTGCACTGTTGTTGCTGCGCCCTCGATCATTCAGCGTTATGGCACGCCTTCCCATATCCAGCAATTTAAAGACTTACCCTGTATTACCACGGTAAGTGCACTAAAAGGCGCACCCTGGCAGTTTGTCAATAAAAAGGGAGGGTTCGAGACCATCAAAGTGAAAGGGCATTATCGGGTAAACAGCGGAGAGATGGCGGGACGAGCGGCGATATCAGGTATCGGTTTTGCCATTCTTTCAAAACAGGCCTGCCAACCCTACATCAGTGATGGACGATTAATTGAGGTTGAGTTTGAACAATCGGCTGCCCCATTACACTTGCTCGCCGTTTATTCAGGCAGGCGTTACCTGCCCGCCAAAACAAGAGCGCTTATTGATTTTATGCACCAGAGGTTGAGCACTATTTCCTTAGCAACATAAGCCCGCATCAGGCCATTCCGCCTCGCATCATTCGGCTATCATGGAAACATTCCTGAGCCGATCCGCTATTACAATAGCGATCCAACGTGTCAAAAGAGGCTTGTGCACAGGCTTTGCCATGCCGCTTATTATCTCCTTCTGGATAATATGCACCAACTTTCCCCGCTCAGCATTTCCAGAGATAGCCCGGCAAGATGGCGAAACGGCAGCGCTAATATGCGCAGTTATACTGCCGGGCTGGCGCTGTTATTCTCAACGTTCTCACATTTTGCCATAATCTGTTTTTTCGTGGGCGTGACAGCGGGTCTTGTGGACTGCGTCAGCGATCGCTTCCCCCTACGAACAGAATGGGCCGCCGGAAAGGCATCCAGCCCGGCCACCAGCGTTCCCTGCTCTGCTGACGCGGCCTCTTCTTCCGTAATCTGAAACCTCCTGTCTCTGTTTTAAGTTGTTTTTGGACTGTACCAGCCCTGCGACCGTGCCGTCGGCCTGACGCTGCAAGCCTCAATTGCTGACCGCCACCCCCGCCACCCTACGGGGGCGCGTTGCCCATACTGAGGCGCCGACAATCAGCAGGCCGCCCAGCCAGCCAGCGGGGGTCAAAGACTCCTGTAGCCAGAGCATGGCGAACAGCGCACCAAACAGTGGCTCCGTGCCCATCAGCAAAGAGGCGCGGGTCGGCGTAAGGCGTTTTACGGCATAATTCTGCGCGAAAAAGGCGAACAGCGTGCAGAACAGCACCAGATAGAACGTCGCGCCCCAAAATGCCGCACTCTGCGGCAACGCCGGTATGCCCTGCCGGGTAGCCAGCAACAGCGCCAGCGAACCGGCCGCAACCACGCCGGTCTGCACCGCCGTCAGCGCCAGTGCTGGCACGTTGCGGTGCTGCATCAGTTTTTTCGTCAGGCACACCATCACTGCCCGCAGCAAGGCTGCCCCGAGGATCAGCTTGTCCCCCGCGTTCATCGTGATGGCGGCGCCTCCGGTTAGCAGCAGCGCCCCGCACAGCGACACGCCTGCGGCGATAAACGCGTTGTTTTCCGGCCGCTGACGCAACATCAACCATTCAACAAACGGCGTCAGCACCACGCAGAGGCTGATAAGAAACGCCGCGTTGCTGGCGCTGGTCAGCGCCACTCCAAAGGTTTCACACAGAAATATTGCCAACAGCACCGTCCCCAACAGCAGCCCTGGCACCAGCGCCTGTCGCCAGCAACCCCTTAACGTTGGCACCAGCAGCACAAAATTAAGCATAAAACGGATAAACAGAAAACCGGCAACCGGGTAGAACAG
>NZ_DALZCD010000336.1:2205-4105 GCF_031978025.1 Erwinia sp. | reverse complement strand
GAAATCAATGTGCTCCAGCGCCTGAAAATGGATGACAACAAAGCTCTCGTCGAGCGAAGGTATGCCTCGCGCGGCAAAGGGATTGGATGTATCTACGGTCGGCACCCGTTGGAAGTTGATATGGGTACGGGAAAACTGTGGGGTGATAAAATTAATGTAATCGTCCATCGAGCGCACCACGGAATCCATTACCGCTTCGCGTGAATGACCGCGTTCGCTGGTATCCCGGATCATTTTCTGGATCCACTCCAGGTTTACGATAGGCACTACCCCCACCAGCAGATCGACATGCTGCGATACATTGTTCTGTGGTGTGACCACTCCGCCGTGCAGGCCTTCGTAAAACAGCACGTCGGTGGGTTCCGGCAGCGGCTGCCACGGCGTAAAAGTGCCGGGAACCTGGTTCCAGGGCACTGCTTCGTCATAGGTATGAAGATATTTTCTGGACTGGCCACTGCCGCTGCGGCCATATTCCGCGAAGGTGTTTTCCAGCAGCGAAAAATCGTTGGCCTCCGGGCCAAAATAGCTGATGTGGCGACCCATATCGCGCGCTTTGCGGATTGCCATATCCATTTCGGGACGGGTATAGCGATGGAAGCTGTCGCCTTCCACTTCCGCCGCGTGCAAATTCAACTGCTGGAAAATTTTGCGGAAGGCCAGGCTGGTGGTGGTGGTGCCTGCGCCGCTGGAGCCGGTCACGGCAATCACGGGATGTAGGGCGGACATAAGCGGGTTTCCTGTGAACGTTATTCCGCCATTGTTATCACGTTTTGCTATGGCATGTCATCTTCTGTGCGATGGCGGCCACCCGGTAAAAATCATTCAATAAAGCTAAGCGCGAACAGCGGTTTAGCCGCCAGGGAAACGAGATCCTCGTCTTCCGGATAGCTCAGCTGCAAAGGAAAGAAGACAGCACCGCCCACAATACTTCTGCCTTCATGACTGCGGGTATGCAGCCCCCACATATTCTGATAAGTCATCGGGACTTTTTTGCCTTCCTGTAAGGTGTAACCGATATAGAGCATGATATGGCCGTCAATATGGATAAGCGTGGTAAACGGTCTGCCGTTTTTTATCAGGTAATCAAGGCGGTCTGCCGGGCTCAGCGAACTGATATCCTTAACCCGGCCGCTTGTGGCCTCGGCCGCAGAGTTACGCGGTAAAAAAATGCCGAAGGGCATTAACAGGCTGCGCATTTCCTGCGAACAGTCATTGTGAAAATTAAAGTCTCCCCAGCCGTACTGCTTGCCCTGCATGGATTTCATCAGGACGGCGATATTAGCGGGCGTCATTTGCAGCGGCATAGACGCCAGCGTATCTGCCTGTGCGCTGACCCATTTGATCTGTGCGCTACCCCCTGCCTGCTTCACAGGGATCGCGACGCTCAAGCCATTGCGATCCTGACGTATGGGCAGAATCGTACCGGGGCGGGCGATAAAATGGAAAACGTCGCCTTCATAGACGGAAACGGGTTCTTTGATATAGGCGCCCAGCTGCCGATCCGCCAGCGCCCGCCAGTTTTCGACGAACGCATCACTTACGCTGGCTATATCATCGCTTTTTACCCAGGCAATCACAGTCGGCGTGACGATATACTTCCAGGCCTTATCATTACTGGTCGTCAACACATAGACAGGCGTGCCGGCGCGTATTGCAGAAACCTGGATATTATCGAAGGGATATCCCTCACCCGCCCGACGCGGATCGCTAAACACTGGATCAATGGCGGGCAAGGCTCTTGCCAGCGTCTCCCGAACGGTGATAGCCCGGCCTGCGTAAGCATCAGGGAGCGTGACGGTGGCATTGGCTCTGACCTGATTTTTCCAGGCGAGACTGAGCAACCTGAAATTTATTCCGTAATAGTCCGCCTCGGCGGATAAATATTTTTTTAGCTCATCAT
>NZ_DALZCD010000336.1:0-2195 GCF_031978025.1 Erwinia sp. | reverse complement strand
CATGAAGACTATTCGCCGCTTCGTTACTGCTGAGGATTTTATCAATGCGAGCCTGATTCCAGGGAGAGCCATCATTTGCTCTTGTACCGAAGTAATGCGATTTAAGCTGCTGAAAGTGGCGCTGCTGGGTAGCTTCATCAAGCAGAGGGGTGTGGCTGGCTATTGATGATGGCGGGATCCATTTATCTACATCCTGTGAATAACGTGCCATAGGGAAAATGGATTTGTTCTCGTCCACCGACATGTTTTTTTCCTCAGAAGAAAATGAACTGTGCATCCGTTCATTTTTCAGATGACTTGAGGAGGTATGACAGCCTGTGATGAGTAAATAAATAATAAAGCTAATATATTTTCTTTTCATTTTATCTCCTGGTTTTGAGGGCGGAGAATGATAATCCCCGGTTTATCTTTTATATATTCGAGAAAGGGCGAATCTGTCACTTTCATATTTTTCGATAATGAGGAAGCATTTCTGAACATCGGCCCAGAGTCACCGGCGATAAAAATGCCAACGTGGGTCACATCCAGTCCGGCTATATCCGTATAGATACCGATAAAGTCGCCGGTTTGTAGATTAGCTATTGTCTGCTGGTCAACGGATTTTGCAGGGATCCAGGTAATGTTTCTTTTATGAATCTCTACGCCCGGAAGGTACCTGCTGCCATCAGCCTTCAGATTCAGGTATTTTATCTTTTGCTGATAGTGTGAACTGACTATAGCCGTGACATCTTTTGCATTGCGGAAGGGTAAAGCTGCCCAGTCGGTGAAAAAATGCTTTCTGTTCTGAAACGTGATTTTTCCTTCTACATAGCGCGTCTTAATGAGTGCGGCATAAAATGCCTCTTTGGTCGTTGCACGAGCCAGAGCATTGACATAATCAATAAAAGTGAAGCAGTCAACGCCGGTCAAATCAACAACCAGCTTTTCAGGCTGGCTTTCAGAACCTGAAAGCGTATCTGCCCGGTATGGCGTTCCAATAAATTGATCGGAAACTTGTTGGATCCTCTCGCCGAGTGAAGCGTGAGGATAGGGTTTAATTTGGTTTTCTAAAATATATTCTATTTTTTGTTGTGAGGTATTATTGGTAACAATTAGAGCGTTATGAGGATAAGAGCGACAGGATAGTAATAAAAGGCAGGCAACAACAGGCAGCGCGAAAAAATATCTCATGATGAGCTCCTTCTCAATCGGTTCTGAGGTTTTATTACGCACGCGGAGAATTGGCAATATATTTTTTTGCAGTTAAGAGGAAGGTAATTATTAATGTTATATTAATAAGGAAGGTAATGTTTTAATATGGCAGGTCGCATTATTTGAAAATTTGCTGCCGGCTCTGCATGGCCGGCAGCGGGATCCGTTAACGCACCTGGCCCTTTGGCATGATATTGACCGTCTCATGCAGCTCTGACCAGACCAGCACCGCTTCGCCGTTTGTCAGCTGACGACGCACGTCATTCACTTTTTGTTCCAGCGAGCGCTCCTGCTCGCCATAGTCGGTGCCTTCCCGCAGCACAAAGGCTTCAATCAGGTTAGCGAGCGTGTCCGGGTCCAGTTCTTTCCAGGGAATAATCATTGTTGTCCAGCCAGGTTGAAAGCCATTGCGGGATACGCTGTTCTAGCCACATTTGTGGCCTGCGCAGCGTTCCCCCCACGAACCCTACATGCCCGCCGTGCTGAGTCAGCTGATACGTCACGCTGTCAGGCAGCATACCGGGGGCGGGAATGACCTCGTCGGTCATAAAGGGATCGTCTTTAGCATGAATGATCAGCAAGGGTTTACGCACGCCGGAGAGCAGCGGCAAGGCGCTGCAGCGACGATAGTAGTCCGTTGCGTCCAGAAAACCGTGCGCTCTGGCGGTAATGGCATCATCAAACTCCCTGAGTCTCTTAAGCGCCTTAAGCTGCCTTAAGTCCACAGGCAGCGTGCCGGGCCAGGCGTGCAGTTTGCGAGTGGCATTCTGCTTCAGTAAGTTTAGCAGGTAGCGCTGATAGATACGCGAGAACCCCTGCTCCAGCCTCTGGCTACAGGGTTCCAGCATCAGCGGTGCCGAGACAATAACGCCGGCATCCAACAGACAGCTGTCACCCTGTTTGCCCATCAGGCAGCCCAGCATATTGCCGCCAAGCGAAAAGCCTACGGCTGCGGTCGCGACCGGTCCCCAGGTTTCCCGCAACCAGTGCAGAAAATAGCTGGC
>NZ_DALZCD010000335.1:0-4109 GCF_031978025.1 Erwinia sp. | reverse complement strand
GCTGGCCGTTGCCATTAACCTGAACACCGGCGCAGCGTTAACCTACACTGCCCGTGCCCTGGATGTTTACGACAACCTGCCCAATAAATAAACCTGAAAAGGGTACCTGTGACGGTGCCCTTTAACCGATGATGATTATGTTAATTAATGCTGATTTTTCAAAGTGCGCCATCATTACCCCTGATGACTACAACTGGGTGCCTTCCCCGCAGCGCGGTATTGAACGCGTCATGCTTGACCGGACAGGTCAGGAGCAGGCTCGTGCAACCAGCCTGGTCAACTATGCCCCGGCGTCTGTGTTTCCCGAGCACAGCCATCCCGATGGCGAAGAAATCCTGGTGCTGAGCGGTATGTTTACGGAAAACGGCGTGGATTACCCGGCAGGCTGGTATCTGCGCAGTCCGGACGGGTCGTCTCATCAACCCTCCAGCCGCGACGGTGCCACCATTTTTGTCAAGCTGCGCCAGATGTCTGCCGAGGAACGCCTGCCCGTCAGAATCAATACAAAAGATGAAAGTAACTGGCACGGCCAGCCGCAACGAGCAATTTGCCCGCTGTTTTCAGGCACATTCGAACGCGTTTTACTTCAGAGGCTTGCTTCTGACGAGTGTGTTTTCGACGCGCCACCTGTCGGGGGGGCCGAACTTTTGATCCTGGAAGGCGAGCTCAGGGCGCCGGAAGGTTGCTATAAGAAGGGAAGCTGGCTCCGCTTTCCTTCAGGCGACATGCCTTCCCTCATCAGCACCAATAATGGCGCGCTTATTTACCTGAAAACGGGACACCTCAGTCCGGTTATGCTGGCCGGGGCGTCAGGGTGAAAAGCAGGGTTATTATTATTGGGGCAGGGGTCAGCGGGCTGTATGCTGCTACGCTACTGGAAAAAGCCGGTGTGGATTATGTGATTCTGGAGGCCCGGAACAGGACGGGGGGGCGTGTGCTGTCAGCTGAAGTTCCAGGGCTGTCCGTGGATATGGGGGCAACCTGGTTCTGGCCGCAGAACCAGCCTGATTTCGCGCGATTGATTGAGCAGCTGGGGCTGACGGCAATCCCACAGGGGCGACCAGGCGACAGGCTGTATGAGCGTCAGCTCAATGTGCCCCCGCAACGTTATCCTGCTTATGAAAGCTCACCGGCAGCGTTCAGGCTGAAGGGGGGAATGCAGGCGCTCACGGCTGTGCTGAAAAGCCAGATCCCGGCTCACAAAATTAAGTCGGGCCAACAGGTGGTTGCCATTTCCAGCGTCAGTGAGGGGATACGGGCGCAGGCGCAAACGGAGGAGGGAGCAAAAACGCTTTACGCTGGCGAACATATTTTCCTCGCTCTGCCGCCTGCGCTGGCAGCGAAAATAATGTTTACGCCAGCGCTGCCGGAAGGACTCATTTTACGGTGGCAGAGAATACCCACCTGGATGGCCCCCCATGCAAAGTATGTCGCCGTTTATCACACCGATTTCCTGCGGGCACGGCAGCTTTCCGGCGATGCCAGCAGTCAGGTCGGCCCGATGGTTGAAATTCACGATGTTTCCGAACCTGAGTCGGGGAAAACGGTGGTTTTTGGCTTTATTGGTATACCGGCTAAGTCGAGATGGACAGTCAGCGAAGAGAGGCTTAAGCAACTCTGTAAGGAACAGCTTGCGCGCCTGTTTGGTAAGGATGCGGCCGAACCCGAAGCCGAGTGTCTGAAAGACTGGGCAGCCGATCCTTTTACGGCAACAGATTTTGACCTGCTGCAGCAAGGCGGACACCCACTTCCCGAGCAAATCCCGGTGCAGGGAGAATGGGCAGGTAAAATAACGGCGATTGCCAGCGAGTGGTCACCGCAATTTTCAGGCTACCTTGCCGGGGCGGTGGACTCCGCTTCTGAGGGGATCCAAAACTGGCTACAACGGGGATAGCCTGCGTGAACCGGAGGCCAGCTGTCGGCAGGCACGGTAGCCGGTTCGATAATGAATTCGCGCACGGGTAAGGGCTCTTCAGAAACATCCGCTTATGGCGTGCAGAGCAGGCACCAGTATCCTGAGGGCTTTCAGTTACTTTCCTGCCCCCAAATCATCAGTAATGTACCAGCCCGCCGTCTACAGCATACTGGCTGCCGGTCACGTAGGATGCGTCATCGGACAGGAGGAAAAGGGCAACTGCCGCGGCTTCTTCTGCTGTGCCTGCGCGACCCAAGGGAACCTGACTGACCACAAAATCTTCAAACTGCCGACGCGACTCTGCAGGCATAAAGTGCCTGAAGTTGGTTTCAATGGGGCCTGGCACCAACGTGTTGGCGCGGATACCGCGTTCAGCCAGGGCTGATGCCCAGCTTTTAACCATAGCGATAACGGCGCCTTTGGTCGCTGCATACAGGCTTGTCATGGCCGCCCCCTCATAAACAGAAGAAGAGGAGGTGACCAGCACAGAGGCTCCCGGATTGAGTGAGCCGGAGAGGGCAGCAAGCTGCAACATCGGGCCGCGAACGTTAGCGTTCATCATGTGGTTGAAAGCCTCAGCCGTCACCGATTCCGGAGAGCCTACTTCAGCAAAGCCGGCATTAAGCCATAATCCGTCGAGCGTTCCCCAGCTGCTGATAGCTTCCCCCAGCCCGTTTATGTCGGTTTCACTGGCAGCATCATTTTTGAGGATAAGTGAGTGCTTAGGTAGCAGGCCGCGAGCGCATTCAAGTCGTTCTGCATTCAGCCCGGTAATAGCCACCTGGCCGCCTTCACGAACAATACGCCGGGCGCCTGCAAGACCCATCCCGCTTGTACCGCCAGTAATAAGGATACGTTTTCCCTGAAACCTGCCCATGGTAACTCCCTCTTTGTCTTCAAAATAATCGCTTACCTTATAGACGTTAAAGAGCGTGCGTCATCTGTTTCATATCGCAACGATACCCTTACTGTATTAACCTCCGCTTCGGGATTAACGGCAGGCGCGCCGGTTTACATCGTTGTCGGCAATCTTCTCCGCCAGGAAATCGATCAGCACCCGGCATTTCGGCGGCAGAAAACGGTTCGGGTGGTAGAGGATCCACGACATGCCGTAGTACGAGGTCTGGTAGTCCCACTGCGGCAGCACCTCGACGACCTGTTGGGCAGCAAGCGCGTCTTTTGCGACAAACCACGGCAAACAACCGATCCCCAGATGGCTGAGTACCCCTTCCAGCCGCGCTTTGCTGTGGTTGGTGACATAGCGCCCGCGAACCGTGACGTTAACCTGCTCCTGGGTGTGCAGGTGGGAAAACCGCCAGCAATTATCCCCGGCGACTTCCCCGAGATAGAGGCAACTGTGCTGCGCGAGGTCACTGGGGTGCTGCGGGCAGCCGCGTTTTTCCAGGTAAGCGGCCGTTGCGCAGAGGATATGGCTGACGCGGATAAGCGGGCGGGCCGCCAGCCCGGCCGGGGGCGTGTCGGTAATGCGTACCATCAGGTCAAGGTCATCGCCGATAAGGTCAGCCGGGCGGTCAGTGAGCCTCAGCTGAATATCCACCTCCGGGTAGCGGTGTAAGAATTCCTCGATATGCGGGGCGATCAGTTCTTTGCCGAAGGCGCGCGGGGCGCTGAGTCTGACCATCCCCTGCGGCGTATCGTTGACCCGTTCCGCCAGCTCCAGCACGGATCGGGCCGACTCGACCATTTCACAGCAGCGGGCGTAGGCATCGCTTCCCGCTGCCGAGAGCTTCAGCCGCCGCGTAGTTCTTATCAGCAGCTTGACCGACAGCGCCTGCTCAAGGCTCGCCACCTGGCGGCTGACCGACGAGGCCGTCGTGCCCAGCTGTTCCGCCGCCGCAGAAAAACTGCCCGTCTCCACCACTTTGACAAACACCGCCATATACGGCAGCAAACCCATGTATTGATTTGTTCTCATAGCGTAAGAGTCTTGTTTGTTTACCCGGCTTATTCCCCTGCGCGGGATCGCCCATACTCGCCTGACGGCAAGCCCTGAAAAAACCAACGTTTACTTTACAAGGAAAGAGAACATGAATCGTTATCGACACGTACGCAGCCTTGACGATCTCTCTTATGTGTCCCGTCAGTCGAAGCATATCCTGACCCTGTTTAGCGGGGGCGTGGACAGCAGCTACCTGTTATACAAACTATCGCAGACCGGTTGCAAAGTCACCGC
>NZ_DALZCD010000334.1:0-4116 GCF_031978025.1 Erwinia sp. | reverse complement strand
ATCGGCATAGGCTTTGCCCGCGTCGGATTCGGTATCCAGAATGACCGGTTCGCCCTGGTTAGATGCGCGCAGCACGGACTGATCTTCAGGGATCACGCCCGCCAGTGGAATGCGCAGGATCTCCAGCACGTCTTCCATGCTCAGCATATCACCCCGGCTAACGCGGCCCGGATTGTAACGGGTGAGCAGCAGATGTTCTTTAATTGCATCCTGACCGTTTTCAGCGCGGCGAGACTTGGAAGAAAGAATGCCAAGAATACGGTCGGAGTCACGTACAGAGGAAACTTCCGGGTTGGTGGTAATAATCGCTTCATCAGCGAAATAGAGCGCCATCAGCGCGCCGGTTTCAATGCCCGCCGGCGAATCGCATACGATAAAATCGAACGCCATCGTCGCCAAATCATTGAGTACTTTTTCCACGCCTTCACGGGTCAGTGCATCTTTATCACGCGTCTGCGAAGCAGGCAGGATAAAAAGATTTTCGGTACGCTTATCTTTAATCAGTGCCTGATTAAGCGTGGCGTCACCCTGGATAACGTTAACAAAATCGTAAACTACCCGGCGCTCACAGCCCATGATCAGATCGAGATTTCGTAAACCGATATCGAAATCGATCACGACGGTTTTTTTACCTTTCTGGGCTAAACCGGTAGCGATGGCCGCGCTGGACGTGGTCTTGCCCACGCCTCCTTTACCCGATGTAACAACAATAATGCGTGCCATATAATAATTTCCTTAAGAAAAGAAAGGGCTCGTGAGCCTTGCTCAGTTCAGTGTCTGTATAGTCAGGGCGCCATCTTTTAAACAAAGACGTGACGCTTTTCCAAAAAATTCAGCAGGGATTTGATCCATAATCCAGTACTCACCGGCAATGGAAACCAACTCTGCGGATAAATTTGTACAAAAAATCTGGCAGTCGCGATCGCCGCCGGCCCCGGCTAAGGCCCGGCCACGCATCATGCCATAGATATGAATATTGCCATCGGCTATCAGTTCGGCACCTGCGCTCACGCTGCTGGTGACGATCAGGTCGCAGTTTTTCGCGTATATTTGCTGGCCAGAGCGAACGGGCGCGTTGATTACGCGCGTTCTGGCCGCCGGGATCTCAGCGGGTTTCACCGGTTCAGGCGCAGGCGCAGGCTTTTGCTCTTTGCCTTCAGACAGCAGCGGCAAACCGGCACGCACAATCACGCGTTTAAGCGCGTCATCCTTGCAGCCGCTGACGCCGACAATATGCAGGCCAGTAGACGCGATAGCCTGCTGCATCTGCCGCCAGTTAACCTCGCTGGTCAACGTAGAAACATTCAGCACAACCGGCGCGTTTTTCAGAAAAGCGGGAGCCTGGTTGACTTTATCCTGAAGGGCCTGGCGCACCACATCCGCATCGTGGTGATGTAAGTGAACTACAGACAGAGTAAAACTGCTGCCCTTTAACTCGATTGGCGTTTGTGACATCTGTCCCGCTCAGTCCTGTTATTTCCAATCCCGGCGCAATCTGCGTCAGAGTGACGGCTAATCGCGCCCGGACGATATTCCGAAGTTCAGCAAGCATGTTATAGTTACTGCTATATTCAGGCAAGCCACCGACCAGGTTAATTCGAGTAAAAAATATGTTTTGTGTGATCTACAGAAGTCCTAAGCGTGACCAGACTTATCTTTATGTTGAAAAAAAAGACGATTTCTCGCGCGTGCCTGCCGAGCTGCTTCAGGGATTTGGTAAACCCCAGTTGGCGATGGTCCTGCCACTGGATGGCAGCAAACGTCTGGCTAATGCGGACCAGGAAAAAGTGAAAACGGCGCTGTCTGAGCAGGGTTATTATTTACAGGTGCCGCCGCCGGTGGAAAGTTTGCTTAAGATGCATCTGGAAAAAGATAAAAAAGATTAATTAGGAATCATCTGCACGCTATTTTCCCACCGCTGTTCTTTCCCGCAGCCAATAATGGGCGGCGGGAAGGACGTAAAAAGGGCCTTTTATGAAGCAACCTTACTTCACCTTGTTTATTTCTTCCCTGCTGCTGGCCGGATGTACCAGTCACAACAGTAAAGCCCTTGAGAAGCAAACTGCCGCGCCAGCGCAGTCGAAAACCACGCTGGCCGCTACCGGGCGCGACCCGGCCGAGTTCCCTGCTTATGTTGACCGGCTCAGGCAACAGGCGCAGGAACAGGGCATTGACGCAGCGACTATCGACACCGCTTTCAGCAATATTCATTTCGTAGACCGTGCTATTTCTGCCGACCGTAACCAGCTGGAAAAGAAAGTGACGCTGGACGACTATCTGACACGCACGCTGCCGGAATGGAAAAAACAGCGTGCACGCGAAAACGCCCAGCAATATCTGCCGCAGCTTCAGGCGGTCAGCCAGCGCTATGGCGTGCAGCCGGAATATATCGTCGCGCTCTGGGCGATGGAAAGCAGCTTCGGCAAAATCCAGGGGAAAGAAGAGATTGTTTCCGCCCTGGCGACGCTGGCTTTTGAAGGGCGCCGTGAAGCCTTCTTTACTAAAGAACTGATGGCGGCGCTGCGAATTATTCAGCAGCAGCATCTCAGCCCGGCGCAGATGAAAGGGTCATGGGCGGGCGCGATGGGGCAGAATCAGTTCATGCCTTCTTCTTTCCTGCGCTACGGTGCAGACGGTGACGGTGACGGGCAAATCGATATCTGGAATAACGTAGAGGATGTTTTTGCTTCTACAGCAAATTATCTGGCAACAGAAGGCTGGAAACCGGGCGAGCGCTGGGGCCAGGAAGCGATCCTGCCTGCGGATTTTGTAAAGGCGCAGGCAGGGCTAAAAACCGACCAGGCGAAATCGGTGGGTGAGTGGCAAAAACTGGGCGTGCGCTTCAGCGATGACGCACCTTTGCCGGATAACGCTCAGCGCGGCTGGATCATTCTGCCCGATGATGCACCGGGCCGCGCATTTATGGTTTATGACAACTTCCGCGTCATCATGCACTGGAACCGGTCTTATTATTTCGCTATCAGTATCGGCATGATGGCCGACGCCATTTCTCAACAGGATGTGGTCCACTGACCACTCACGCAAACAGGCAGGGGAACAGTATGTATCAGCATCATAACTGGCAGGGCGCTTTACTGGATTATCCGGTGAGCAAAGTCGTCTGCGTAGGTAGCAACTATGCTAAACACATCAAAGAGATGGGCAGCGCAACGCCTGCTGAGCCCGTCCTGTTCATTAAGCCGGAAACCGCGCTTTGCGATCTTCGTCAGCCGCTGTCGATCCCGAAAGATCTGGGTGCGGTTCATCATGAAGTTGAACTGGCTGTGCTGATTGGCGCCACGCTAAAGCAGGCGACGGAAGAACATGTGGCAAAAGCGATTGCGGGCTACGGAGTGGCGCTGGATTTAACGTTGCGTGACGTGCAGGCTGGCTGCAAAAAAGCAGGGCAGCCGTGGGAAAAAGCCAAGGGCTTCGATAATGCCTGTCCGGTTTCGGGTTTTATCTCAGCGGGCGAGCTGGGCGCGGATCCGCAGGATATCGAACTGAAGTTAATCGTGAATGGCGAAGTGCGTCAGCAAGGTTCTACGGCAGATATGATCCACAAAATCCTGCCGCTGATTGCCTACATGAGTAAATTTTTCACGTTGCATGCTGGCGATATTATCCTGACAGGTACGCCGGAAGGCGTGGGTCCAATGTCATCTGGCGATACGCTCGAGGTGTCGCTGGGCGGACATGGCGTAGCGACTCGTGTACTGTAAGACTTGCAACTCAGGCCCGAACTGTTTATAAGGTGCGGGCTTTTAACTAAACAGGACAGCAAAATGAGCGATACCCCTTTCTGGCAGCAAAAAAAGCTGGAGCAAATGAGCGACGAGGAATGGGAATCCCTTTGCGACGGCTGCGGCCAGTGCTGTCTGAACAAGCTTCAGGACGCCGATACCGACGAAATCTATTTTACTAACGTCGCCTGCAACCAGCTTAATATCAAAACCTGTCAGTGCCGTAACTACGAGCGCCGCTTCGAACTGGAAGAAGATTGCATCAAGCTGACGCGTGATAATCTGCCGACGTTTTCCTGGCTGCCGCCAAGCTGTGCCTATCGCGTACTGGCAGAAGGTAAAAACCTGCCTGTCTGGCATCCGCTGCGTAGCG
>NZ_DALZCD010000333.1:0-4124 GCF_031978025.1 Erwinia sp. | reverse complement strand
GCGGTAACGTGCATATCATCAGTCATCCGGGCAACCCGAAGTATCCGGTAGATATCCCTGCAATTGCCGAAGCCGCCGCAAAATATGAGGTGGCGCTGGAGCTGAATAATTCCTCTTTTACCCACTCGCGTAAGGGCAGCGAGCCTAACTGTCGCGCCATTGCAGCCGCGGTACGCGATGCCGGAGGCTGGATTGCCTGCGGATCGGATTCCCATACGGCCTTCACGTTGGGTAATTTTGAACATTGCCTGCGGATTATGAAGGAAGTGGATTTTCCGGAAGAACGTGTATTAAATGTCACGCCGCGCCGTCTGCTTGATTTTTTACAACGCAGAACCGGCACCACCCTGACCGAATTTGCTGAACTGTGACGTTGTCACGCTTAACGCTATGGACCCATCCTGATGAATGAATTTTCGATTATCTGCCGCATCCTTGGCTCGCTCTATAACCGCCAGCCGCAGGATCCGCTGCTGGTGCCGCTGTTTACGCTGCTGCGTGAGGGCAAACTGCAGCAGCAGTGGCCGCTAGAGCAGGACGAGTTGCTGACTCGTTTGCAGCAGAATAGCGACCCGCAGGCGCTGGCCACCGACTATAACGCCCTGTTTGTCGGCAGTGACTGCAAGGTGCCGCAGGAGGGATCCCGCTGGGAAAATGGCCCGCAGGAAAGCGAAGTGCGCGCCTTTTTACAGAGCCGCGGTATGCCGTTAAGCGAGGCCCCGGCCGATCGTTTCGGTTCGCTATTGCTGGCTGCTTCCTGGCTTGAGGATCAGTCGCAGGAGGATGAGGTACAGGCGCAAATTACGTTGTTTGATGACTATTTGCTGCCGTGGTGTGGCCAGTTCCTGGGCAAGGTGGAAGCCTGGGCCGAAACGCCATTTTACCGCACGCTGGCCGCGTTAAGCCGTGAAGCGATTCAGGCAATGCGCGACGAGCTGGCAGAGGAAGACGAAGCGTAACGGCTTCCAGCCTGGCAACCCGCTCCTGTCCTGTCAGGCAGTGCCGCTTAGCCGCCGCACCGCCTGACATGACTTTATGCAGGCTCAAAAGACGAGCTGGAAGGGCTATCGACAGGCTGGTCCCGCCACGTCGCGGATGCTGATCCCAATGGTGAGGCAGAAGCGGACCACACTAACGGCATACCGGCTAGCTGTACCGGCGGCTTAAGACGCAGGCCAATTCCCCAGGCGTTTATCTCTGTTTCGACACGGGTATCGTGCGGTTGGGGTTGCCCCAGTCCTTCAGGCTGGCTGGCGTCACAATAAGGGTGGTCGGTCAGCAGACTGGCTGTGCGGGCCAGCGACATTCTTGCGCTAAAGCCGGTGCCTTGCTGTAGCCTGAGCCGCATGCCTTCCAGCGCGGCTGCGGCCATCAGATACCCGGTAGCATGGTCGAGCGCCTGCACCGGCAGCGGCACAGGTTTCTCGCTACGCTGCCATTGACGGCCCGTATCCGCTATGCCGCAGCCCATCTGTACCAGGCTGTCGAAGCCACGTCGATTGCGCCACGGCCCCGTCCAGCCCCAGGCATTGAGGCTGACATCCGTCAGGCCAGGAGAAAGCTTTTGCCGCGTTACTTCGTCGTAGCCCAATGCGCTCAGCGCATCGGCGCGGTAGCCGTGGATCAGCACATCCGCCTGACTCAGTAACTGCTCGAAAATCCTCCTGCCCGTCGCCGACTTCAGATCAAGCCGTGCGCAGCGTTTGCCCAGCGTAATCTCTTCTTCCAGCGTCGGCTCCTGCCAGCCCGGCGGATCGAGCCGCAGCACGTCCGCGCCCAGACCGGCCAGAAAGCGCGTGGCGACCGGCCCGGCGATAATTCGGGTCAGATCCAGCACTTTAACGCCCTTTAACGGCCGAAGTCCGGGCAATGGCCAGTCCGGTGCGGCAGCCTGGGGCTGTAAGCTTTGTGCTATCAGCGGCTCGCGCCGCACGCTCTGACCCTGAGGATGCTGCTGCCAGGCTTCTACGCTGCGCATCTCTGCCGCGCAGCCTCCTACGTCAATTATCGCCTGTTCAAGCGCGGTTTTGTCCCAGCGGCTGACGGCGTGCGCCAAATCGGCACGGCTGGCGTGCGTCCCCAGCACCTTTTCCATTGCGGCCCGGTGGTGGGGTGCATTGGTGTGGAGGCGGATCCAGCCGTTTGCCGCGGCATAGTCCCCGGCGAACGCGTCCCACAGTGAAGGCGCAGCCCGGTTCACGGGTTGAAAAGTTTGTTGAAACCAGCGGGATGCCAGACGCATATCGACGCGTTGCCGGGAAGCATTCCCCGTGAGGGTGGCCGCTGCCTGCATCGCCAACGCCATGCTGGTGGCTGCCAGCTCCGTAACCGGGAAGGCAGAAACAAGACGCTGCGCGCCGGTAAAATGCACTTCGGGCGCAGCGTCATTGCGCAATGCCTGCCAGAGCTGCTGCCAAAGTCGAGTGGTTAAGCCGATCGTCATCGCGTCCTCCTTTGGTTTAACCATAGCAATGAAGATCGGCCGTCGCTAGCGCAGCCGCTTCAGCTTTGGCAGGCGTGCATGCATTCTCAGATTACGCAGATTGATCACCGCAATTGCCGTACCGGCCACGACCAGCAGCGAGCCGGTAACTTTAAAAATATTCATGCTGTCGCCCAACACTAATACGCCCAGGATCACCGACAGCACCGGCGTCAGCAGGGAATAGGGCATGATCAGATTCACGTTGTAGGTACGCAGCAGGCCATACCACAGCGAATAGGCCACGATGGAAGAGCAAATGGCGCTGTAAAAAATTGCGAACCAGCCGCGCCACGAGGCGTGTAACAGGCTGGTGAGCTGACCGCTTTCCATAAAGAAAGAGGAGAGGCCGACCACAGGGATCGCCAGGAAAGAGAGCCAGCCGGTCAGGGTAAGCGGGGTAATAGATGGAGATTTTTTAACAATAAGGTTACTGACCGCCCAGCCCACCGCGCTGCAGAGCAGCAGGCACAGGACCCACCATGTGGGAATGGTCGGGCTACCGGCCAGCACCACTACGCCGCTAAGCGAGATAAGGATGCCCAGTATCTGTACCAGCGACAGTTTTTCCTGCAAAAAAACCATGGCAAGGATCATCGCAAAAGGCGTGCCCAGCTGCACCACGATCGCGCCCGTGCCTGCATCGGTATATTTCAGCCCAAGAAACAGCAGGGAGAAGTGCATAAAACCAAAGGTAAAGGAGAGCGGCACCAGGTAGCGCAGCTGTTCACGCGTGACGCGGGTAAAAGGAACCAGAATCGCCGCCACTACCACAAAACGCATCAGCGTCAGGAACAAGGGGGGTATCTCGCCAAGCCCCCATTTTACCGCAACGTTATTGAAAGCCCAGGTCGTAACCACCAGCAAAATCAGGAAAAAATGACGTACAGCCACAACGCAACCCTTTAGTGTATTTAATCATTGACCTATCATGGCACGGATCGCCATGATGTTAAGCGTGAAGGCCTTTTTTTCTTGTAAGATTCTGAATCAGCCGCATAAGGATACGACCAGACTATGAACGAGCTTCCTTTCGCTATTATCCAGTTTGAAACACCGCCCGAGGGCGTGATGACTCGGGTGGGCGAGCAGCAGCACTGGTTTATGGCTGCTACGGGCTTGCCGCCGGAGAACTGGCTGATCGTCCGCCCCGATCTGGGCGAAGCGCTGCCCGAGCCCGCCTCGCTGTCGGGCGCGATCCTTACCGGCGCCTGGGCGATGGTCACTGACCATGCGGAGTGGAGCGAGCGCACCGCGGCCTGGATACGCAGCGCTATGGATCATCAGTTGCCGCTGCTGGGCGTCTGCTATGGTCATCAGCTTATGGCTTACGCGCTGGGCGGCCAGGTCGGCGACAATCCACGTGGCTGGTAAGGAGGGGTTCAGCAGATTACCTGTCGCGAAGGGTATGCTAATGATGCGCTGCTGGGGATATTGCCCGCGCAGTTCTCAGCGTGGCTTACCCATCAGCAGTCGGTGCTGCAACCGCCACCAGGCGCGCGGGTGCTGGCTTCTTCCGCTCTGGATCCGTGCCAGATTATTCGCTACAGCCCGCAGGCGCTCTCTGTTCAGTTTCATCCCGAATTTACTTCGACCATTATGGCTGCCTGTCAGCAAAACAGTCAGCGTGCTGAAGCGCCTG
>NZ_DALZCD010000332.1:0-4147 GCF_031978025.1 Erwinia sp. | reverse complement strand
TCAGCAAGTTTGCGCCGGATTATCTGGTGTTCGGGAATGCGTTTGCCGAGCTGCGGCGTAACAGCCTCGGTAAGCCATTCAGGCTGGAAACCACCCCGGCGAAATTTACCCGTAAGGGCGTGAAGGACGGCGAATACTGGTTTGTGAATGACTGGAAAGAGCCGCACCAGTTTTCGGCCGGCAGCGTGTTTCACCTGATTGAGCCGGACATTAATCAGGAGCTTTACGGCCTGCCGGAATACCTCAGCGCGCTTAACTCCGCCTGGCTCAACGAGGCGGCCACGCTGTTTCGCCGCAAGTACTACCAGAACGGCGCGCACGCGGGCTATATCCTGTATATGACCGACGCGGCGCAGAGTTCCAGCGACGTGGATCGGATGCGTCAGGCAATGCGCGACACGAAAGGCCTGGGAAACTTTCGTAACCTGTTTATGTACGCACCAAACGGCAAGCCGGACGGGATAAAAATCCTGCCGCTCAGCGAGGTGGCGACGAAAGACGATTTCTTTAATATCAAGAAGGCGAGCCGCGACGACCTGTTAAGCGCGCACCGCGTGCCGCCGCAGATGATGGGGATTATCCCGGACAACTCAGGCGGATTTGAGGATGTGGTGAAGGCGACACAGGTGTTTGTCAGGAACGAATTAACGCCGTTGCAGGAAAGGCTGAAGGATGTGATCGCTTTCAGACCATATTAGCTTGGAGTTCAACCTTAGGCCTGATTACCAGCGGCTCGCAAAAGCTGCTTCCTATCCTCCCGCCAATTTTTTCCCCTTACTTTCCTGCAAAAAATCTGGGGAAAACCAAAAAAATTTTGGATTTTTTAAATCTGCGCGCAATGCTATTCTTGCTCGCTTTGTACACAGATATTCATGCAGCTGCATCCAGTCACAGAAACCGTGCCAGAACATACTGGCAACATCGGAAATGAGGGTAGAAAATGCATGCAGAATAGTGCACTCAATGCATGCTCAGCTTTGATGAAGCTGATTATCGGTAATGCCAGGTTTCACTTGCTCTCAGAGCGTGATCTTGAACGATAGATTTTGCTCACAGCAGAGACAGTGAGAACAGCCAAAACGACAGAGAAAAGGCCCAAAAAAATTATTAGCGAGAGTAAAGGGTTTAAGAGCCCCCCTAAGCTTGTGAAATCACTCATCCTCGCCAGCTGTCCAGGCGTCAATGTACGAAGAATGATTTCCGGTATAATTAGGAAAAAAATAATAACAACAGGAACATAAATCAGCATTTTTTTTGTTTTCCCCATCTTCTTTCTTGCCCTTGTTGACGAACATGATCAAAAATTGGGTAAATGATACAACAAGGACCTAAGGTATGTCACAAACCTATTTGCAATTAAAAATGCAGTCCAATAAGCAGTTAGCTATTGCATTAACAAACTCTCTAAATGACCTCCATGAAGATCATATGTCTACTATCCAAAAGTTAAAATTGGGTGGGCAGCGGATTATTAATTATGGTTCATGCCTTGTTCCGGATGAATATTATCGAAGCTCATGCCGTGATACGTTCAGAGAAGATAAGCGGTTAGTCTTTTCTTTAAGCGAGATATATAGAAGAAATGATATAAATCTGGATATGGTTGAAATTTACTTCCGTAAAACCTTAGCAAAGCTTGGAGATGAAAAAAGCAATAAACTTGTATCTCACATCCAAAATTTGTTAGGTAAAACAGCAGAGCATGCATCAACCAGAGCTAGCAAATTGGCTCTATCCTTTACAATTGCTAACCTGGTGCTTAGTAGTGCGGATTTCAAAAAAAATCATATCCGAATTGTTAATTCATTTTCAACATGGTTTGTGAATGCGACAACACTTTATGCAAAAGCGCAAGTAGCAGCATCAGCCGCAAACAGGCTTAAATTCCAGGACCCTTTATATTATCAAGCTCTGTGTAAGGAAAACATTGAAATGCTTTATTTTCTTATTGAACCCCAAATGTCTGAAATAATTTACCAGGTGAACTCTGGAGATAACAACGAAGAAAAAATCGCAGGTGCTTTGTATGAGATTCTACGCAAATGAAACGTGCCATTTTATGGTTACTCCAGTCATTTTTTTATTTGATACCTGCCGCAATTATTGTGGCAGGCGTATATATATTTATACGTTTTATCCCGGGCTATGCAGCACTTCTTAGCTTGTCATGGATAATTATCGTTTCTTTCATATATATTAAATATAACAAATGGTATTAGCAATATTCTGGCGACGGGAAGGCTTAGCTGTCAAATGAGACGGTTGAAAAAGCAACCGAAAATTGATTATCAGATTAAGTGTTATTCGCTGCGATTTCAGCAATCAGGTTAAGCGCGATTTCCCGATCGCGTTCCCTACATACCCTTTCCGTTGTCAGCCGCGCTATCGGCTCCACTCGCTCTATCATCGCCCGCTCCTGCAAATCATCTGCCATTTTTACCTCCCCAAGCCAAAATGCTGTGCATAACCACAGTGTGGTTTTTCTGACGGTCTGTGAAAGGCTTTTTTACCTTACAATACTGTATATGACCGACGCGGCGCAGAGTTCCAGCGATGTTAACCACATGCGGCAGGTGATGCGCGATACAAAAGGGCTGGGCAATTTTCGTAACCTGTTTATGTACGCGCCCAACGGCAAGCCGGACGGCATTAAAATCCTGCCGTTCAGCGAGGTGGCGACAAAAGAGGATTTCTTCAACAACAAAAAGGCCAGCCGCGACGACCTGTTAAGCGCGCACCGCGTGCCGCCGCAGATGATGGGGATTATCCCGGATAATTCCGGCGGATTTGGAGATGCGGTGAAGGCGTCACAGGTGTTTGTCAGGAATGAGTTAACGCCATTGCAGGAAAGGCTGAAGGAGATAAACGGCTGGATAGGGTAAGAGGTAATCGCGTTCCGGCTTTATTCGCTGGAGATGCCTACGTCAAATTGAGAAGCACTATTCTGCCAAGCTATAAATTTTTTTTTGCGTCCGCTTCGTGCCAACAGCGGACCTTGTTACAGCAGTTTGTTTAATCAGCTGGGGGCTGTTCAAGGATTTAATTTTCCCTTACGCTATTTAACATGTGAAATTACAGACAGGCTGTAATGCCCTGAAAAGTTAAAATCAATAATGACGTCCTGTTCATGAATTCAGATACGGCAATGCGCATAAAGAGGAAAAATGGATAAGTATGCGGAACGACTTACAGGATTTATGCGGGCTGTAGGCTGTATGAATGATGTGGCAAACCGTGTATCTGACTATTTTGTGGTTAAACTTGAGGAAAGCGACAGCATGTTGACTTCTTTGGACATGTATCATTCATCCATTTCAAATAAGTTTCCGGCCGCATACTGGCACCCACAACTTAAAGAATGTTCTCAAAAAATATTTATGGAAACAGTGGCAACATGGTTCTTTGAGCATGAGGATATGCAGCTTCTGCCACCATCACTGACGCAGAATCTCCTGGCCAATTTCATCGATGGTCTTAAGGAAATGACCGGTAATGCACTTTTCTTTACCCTCACCACCAGCCCATCAGTGTGGTATGGCTCCCTGCACGACGAGTTTGTCATCGAATCACAATATGGCAGATACCTCATTCATTTCAGTGGTCACTGACTTCTTTGCCCCAATCCAACGTCAGCAAAGCTTTCCTGCATAACCTTTACTTTGGTTAGCAGAATCGGCTGAGAACCTGACTCGCTGGTGAACTGAAAAAACCATAAATCATTCAGTGCTAATGTCCGCTTCTCGCTCATAGCTGCCTGTAAGTTTTGGCTACGCCTGCCGGCTTGGCCAACGCCTCGCAGGCTAACAGTACACTGCACGCCCATGAGGCGTTATCCGTGGAAGTTTTGTGCTGGAACCCCGCGCTTAGTGCCTGCATCCGCGCGAAATTCTCCGCCATTCACTTTCGTGCATGTCTATGCAGATGTGTAAAACTTATCAGGGGCATTTTGCCGGGTTTGGGGCAGGAGAAAGGTGTGCTTTTCGGGCCGGAGGCAGCAGGACGGCGCTGAGGGCGTTTCCGCGGTGCGGCGAACACGTAATACATTCACGTTAGATTGTAGAGACCGCCGTAAAGGTTGTGCCGCAGGGGCTGCAGCGTGGTTTTTTCACGAGTACACTTTGTACCCGCCTTGCGGGCATCAAAGTGA
>NZ_DALZCD010000331.1:0-4197 GCF_031978025.1 Erwinia sp. | reverse complement strand
GGCGCCTTAAATATTCATCTAATGCGAAGGATCCTGAATGTCTTTTGAGCGCGAATGAGTAAACTTGTCCCTGCGCGCGTTGCCCTGTGGATAAATTGGAACAAAACTGTGTAGAAAGTGAAGATCTCTGCTGCGCTTTGCGCTATGATCCGCCCTTCCGTTAGCGATCCTCCGGGTCAGTCAGCGGCGGAGAAACCGCGGACAGCGGTTCGTATGTGCGTCATCTGCATGCGTCAACAATGATGAATTTATCGCTTCAGCGCCTTTTTTCTTATCGAATATTTTCGAGTGGAGTCCGCCGTGTCACTTACGCTTTGGCAACAGTGTCTTGCCCGTTTGCAGGATGAACTACCTGCCACCGAATTCAGCATGTGGATACGTCCGCTCCAGGCTGAATTGAACGACAACACCCTGGCCCTGTATGCACCAAACCGCTTTGTGCTCGACTGGGTTCGTGACAAATACCTTAATAATATCAATGCGCTGCTTAACGATTTTTGCGGCACCGATGTGCCTTTGCTGCGCTTTGAAGTCGGCAGCAAGCCGGTGACGCGCCCGGTCAGCCAGCCCGTTATGAGCAGCGCCAGCGCGCCGCCGCCGATGAGTCGTCCGGCGCCGGTACGGCCGAGCTGGGACAGCATGCCCGCGCCAGCGGAGCTGTCGTATCGCTCCAATGTGAATACCAAACACAACTTCGATAACTTCGTTGAAGGTAAGTCGAACCAGCTGGCGCGCGCGGCGGCTCGTCAGGTCGCCGATAACCCTGGCGGCGCTTATAACCCTCTGTTCCTTTATGGCGGCACTGGCCTGGGGAAAACTCACCTGCTTCATGCTGTGGGTAACGGCATCATGGCACGCAAGCCCAACGCCAAAGTGGTCTATATGCACTCAGAGCGTTTTGTGCAGGATATGGTGAAGGCGCTGCAAAATAATGCGATTGAAGAATTTAAGCGCTACTACCGTTCGGTAGATGCGCTGCTGATCGATGATATTCAGTTTTTCGCCAATAAAGAGCGCTCGCAGGAGGAGTTTTTCCACACCTTCAACGCGCTACTGGAAGGCAATCAACAGATCATCCTGACGTCGGATCGCTATCCTAAAGAGATTAATGGCGTCGAGGATCGTTTGAAATCGCGCTTTGGCTGGGGCCTGACGGTGGCGATCGAGCCGCCGGAACTGGAAACCCGCGTGGCGATCCTGATGAAAAAAGCGGATGAAAACGACATCCGTCTGCCGGGCGAGGTTGCCTTCTTTATTGCCAAGCGACTGCGTTCTAACGTGCGTGAGCTGGAAGGCGCGCTGAACCGCGTGATCGCTAACGCCAACTTTACCGGCCGCGCCATTACTATCGACTTCGTGCGTGAAGCGCTGCGCGATCTGCTGGCGCTGCAGGAAAAGCTGGTCACCATCGATAATATCCAGAAGACGGTGGCGGAGTATTACAAAATCAAGGTAGCCGACCTGCTTTCCAAGCGGCGTTCGCGCTCCGTCGCGCGTCCTCGCCAGATGGCGATGGCGATGGCGAAAGAGCTGACTAACCACAGCTTGCCGGAAATCGGCGACGCTTTCGGGGGTCGTGACCATACAACGGTGCTGCACGCCTGTCGCAAGATCGAGCAGCTGCGTGAAGAGAGTCACGATATTAAAGAAGATTTCTCAAATCTAATCAGAACATTATCTTCCTGACGCTATGAAATTTATTGTTGAACGTGAGCAGTTACTTAAACCCTTACAGCAGGTCAGCAGCCCGCTGGGCGGTCGGCCGACGCTGCCGATCCTCGGCAATCTGCTTTTACAGGTCAACGACGGCAGCCTGCTGCTGACGGGAACGGACTTAGAAATGGAAATGGTGGCCCGCGTCGCGCTGACGCAGGATCACGAGCCGGGTGCCACTACCGTGCCCGCGCGTAAGTTTTTCGATATCTGCCGTGGCCTGCCCGAAGGCGCAGAGATCACCGTGATTTTGGAAGGTGAAAGGATGCTGGTGCGCTCCGGCCGCAGCCGCTTCTCGCTTTCCACTCTGCCTGCCAGCGACTTCCCGAATCTGGACGACTGGCAAAGCGAAGTCGAATTTACGCTGCCGCAGGCGACGATGAAGCGCCTGATTGAAGCCACGCAGTTTTCCATGGCTCATCAGGACGTACGTTATTACCTTAACGGCATGCTGTTTGAAACGGAAGGCGAAGAGCTGCGCACCGTTGCGACCGACGGCCACCGCCTGGCTGTCTGTTCGATGCCCGTGGGGCAGTCTCTGCCGAACCATTCGGTGATCGTGCCGCGTAAAGGCGTGATTGAGTTGGTGCGTCTGCTGGACGGCGGCGAGACGCCGCTGCAGGTGCAGATCGGCAGTAACAATATCCGTGCACACGTTGGCGATTTCATCTTTACCTCCAAGCTGGTCGATGGACGTTTCCCGGACTATCGTCGCGTATTGCCGAAGAATCCGGACAAAACGCTGGATGCCGGCTGCGATCTGCTGAAACAGGCGTTTTCCCGCGCGGCTATCCTCTCTAACGAGAAGTTCCGCGGCGTTCGCCTGTATATCAGTGAAAATCAGCTGAAAATTACTGCTAATAATCCGGAGCAGGAAGAAGCCGAAGAGATGCTGGATGTCACCTACGGCGGCACCGATCTGGAAATCGGCTTTAACGTTAGCTACGTGCTGGACGTGCTGAACGCGCTGAAATGTGAAAATGTGCGGCTGCTGCTGACCGACTCCGTTTCCAGCGTGCAGATTGAAGACGCGGCCAGCCAGTCAGCGGCCTATGTCGTCATGCCAATGCGTTTGTAGTAAAATCATCGGGCTGACTTTGTTCTGCTTCCGCCAACGCTCGCCGTCCCCATGCGGCGGCGTTGCGCTTGTCCGCATCGTTAACGCTCTGGCCTTGTGTAATCGCTCGTGCCGTTTTATCTGATCCACTGCCCGCGGAATAACTCCACTTATGGCTTTAACCCGCCTGCTTATCAAAGATTTTCGCAACATTGAAAATGCCGATCTGGCGCTGGCGCCCGGTTTCAACTTTTTGGTCGGCGCTAACGGCAGCGGCAAAACCAGCGTGCTGGAAGCGATTTATACGCTGGGTCATGGTCGGGCTTTCCGTAGCCTGCAGGCAGGCAGAGTCATTCGCCACGAGCAGGATGCTTTTATCCTGCACGGCCGCATTGAAGGTGCCGAGCGCGAAACGACGGTTGGCCTGACTAAAAACCGTGCGGGCGACAGCAAGGTGCGGGTTGACGGCACCGACGGCCATAAAGTTGCCGAGCTGGCGCAAATGCTGCCGATGCAGCTGATCACCCCGGAAGGTTTTACGCTGCTTAACGGCGGGCCGAAATACCGGCGCGCCTATATCGACTGGGGCTGTTTCCATAACGAGCCGGGCTTTTTTACCGCCTGGAGTAACCTGCGGCGGCTGTTGAAGCAGCGCAACGCCGCGCTGCGGCAGGTGACGCGCTACCAGCAGATCCGCGCCTGGGATCAGGAGCTGGCGCCGCTGGCGGAACAGATTAGCCAGTGGCGAGCCGCCTACAGCGAAGCTATCGCTGAGGATATTACCGCTACCTGCGCGCAGTTTTTGCCGGAATTTGCGCTGAATTTCTCTTTCCAACGCGGTTGGGATAAAGAGACGGATTATCGGGAGCTGCTGGAGCGTCAGTTCGAGCGCGACCGCGCCTTAACCTACACGGCCAGCGGCCCGCACAAAGCGGACTTCCGCATTCGTGCCGACGGCACGCCAGTGGAAGATCTGCTGTCGCGTGGCCAGCTAAAGCTGTTGATGTGCGCCCTGAGGCTGGCGCAGGGTGAGTTTCTCACCCGACAGAACGGGCGACGCTGCCTGTATCTGATAGATGATTTTGCCTCCGAGCTGGATGAGACGCGACGCCACCTGTTGGCTTCGCGCTTAAAAGCGACTCGGGCCCAGGTTTTTGTCAGCGCCATCAGCGCCGATCATGTGTTCGATATGGCTGACGAAAAGGGCAAGATGTTCCACGTGGAACAGGGTAAAATAGCGGTTCAACCTGAAGATTAAACGAGCGAGAAACGTTGATGTCGAATTCTTATGACTCCTCAAGTATCAAAGTTCTGAAAGGGCTGGATGCTGTACGCAAGCGCCCGGGTATGTATATCGGCGATACGGATGACGGCACCGGTCTGCACCATATGGTATTCGAGGTTGTGGACAACGCCATCGACGAAGC
>NZ_DALZCD010000330.1:0-4228 GCF_031978025.1 Erwinia sp. | reverse complement strand
GCGTTACAAAGCGGCTCGGCGGTGAATCAGGTCGTTACCACCATGGAAATGATCAACACCTCGTCGAAAAAGATTGTCGACATTATCAGCGTGATTGATGGCATCGCCTTCCAGACCAATATCCTGGCGCTTAACGCAGCCGTAGAAGCCGCTCGTGCCGGCGAGCAGGGCCGCGGTTTTGCTGTGGTCGCCTCGGAAGTTCGAAATCTGGCACAGCGTTCGGCCTCGGCGGCCAAGGAAATTGCGCAGCTGATCCAGGATTCGGTCAATAAAGTGGATGAAGGCGGTAAGCAGGTGGCCAAAGCGGGCACCACGATGGAAGACGTGCTGTCTACCGTGAAAAACGTGACGGAAATCATGGGCGAAATTTCTGTCGCCAGCCACGAGCAAAGCACCGGCATCCATGAAATCAATATGGCGATTACCCAGATGGATCAGGTTACCCAGCAGAACGCCTCGCTGGTAAACGAATCCGCCGCCGCCGCGCAATCGCTGCAGGAACAGGCCGAACAGCTTTCACGCGCTATCGGCATTTTCAAAGTGGATCCTCACGCGGCCTGACGGCCAACGGCGGCCCGTAAAAAAGAGGGCCGCCGCTCTTTTTTCATCTCCAGGAAAAAGATTAGTATAAGGGCACTTTTCCGCTCCCGATGGATATGCCCGTTGAAACCACTCCACCTGCTGGCGCTCTGCGTCCTTTTTCCGCTCGGCGCGCTGGCCGCAAGGACTTCTCCCGATCCTTTACTGGCCTCGCAGATTGTCGATCGCTATGCGCAGAATATTTTCTATAACACCAAGGCGACCGGGATGGCGATGGTGGCGATTGATGCCAACCAGCGCGTTTTTACCAGTCTCGGCTCGGTGCGCCCTGGCAGCAGCGTCAGGCCGCAGAAAACGTCCGTTATCCGTATCGCTTCGCTGACCAAGCTGATGACCAGTGAACTGCTGGTCAAGCTCGCGGAGAAAGGCGTGGTGCGGCTTGAGGATCCGTTAAGTAAATATAGTCCGCCGGGCAGCGCGGTGCCCACCTATGCCGGCCAAACGATTAAGCTGCTTAACCTGGCGACGCATACCAGCGGCCTGCCCCGTGAGCAGCCCGGCGGCAAGGCCAGCCGCCCTGTTTTCGTCTGGCCAACCGCCAGCCAGCGCTGGAGCTGGCTGAAACATGCCCAGCTGAAAGCCGCGCCGGGCACCCGCGCCGCCTACTCCAACCTGGCTTTCGATCTGCTGGGCGATGCACTGGCCCGCGCCGCTGGCACGGCCTATCCGGCGCTACTGCAGCGTGAAATCACCCGGCCTTTGGGCATGAAGGATACGACGTTTACGCCTTCGCCCGAGCAGTGTTCGCGTCTGATGGTCGCGGAAAAAGGCGCCAGCCCCTGTACCAATACGCTGGCGGCTATCGGCAGCGGCGGCGTTTATTCGACGCCTGAGGATATGGGCCGCTGGATGCAGCAGTTCCTGTCTTCCGATTTGCAGGCGCGTTCGCCGCAGGCAGATCGCATTCAGACGATGATTTACCAGCGCGACCAGCTGACCAATGTTGAAGGCATGGATGTCCCGGGCAAGGCCTCCGCACTGGGCATGGGCTGGGTTTATATGGCGCCGCAGGGCGGGCGTCCGGGCATTATTCAGAAAACCGGCGGGGGCGGAGGCTTTATTACTTATATAGCGATGGTGCCGCGCTATAGCGTCGGCGTGTTTATCGTGGTGACGCGCTCGCCGCAGACCCACTTCACGCCGATGAGCGATGGGGTAAACAACCTGCTGACGGAACTTATCGGCAACACGCCGGACAGTGCACAGCTTGCCGCGTCCATTATGGAGAGCGAGTAGCGGCCTTGCCGACCTTCTCGCTACGGATGAGCCTACCCGCATGAGACGGCGGGCAGAGAGCGAGTCGCTATCTGAGCGGGGAAACCCGCTCTTTTTATGCGCCCCTTCCTGCCCGCCCTCCCCTTTGTTAAGCTGCCTGTCGACAGCCGACTACCAGGAGCCAGCGTGCAGGAAAAAATAGCCCCGACAGAAAAAAAACCGCGCGAACCGCGTACACCGCGACAGCCGCGCACGCCCAGAGAAACCCTTGAACCGCGCGAACCACGCGAACCACGCGAACCTCGGGCACCAAGAACGCCACGGGAACCGCGCACGCCGCGCACCTCACGCAACGCCCCTCAGGCAGAACGCCCTGAGCCTGATGCCGTTATTTAACCCGCAGATAATGGCCAGCGGCAGAGACGTTATGCCCAAATCCGCAGTCGCCTTTTACCTCGGTGGTTAGGTCCAGCGGGGTAAAGATCAGCGTGACGTCGCAGTTGCCCCAGTCCCCGTCCTCACGTTGTTGCAGTACGCCTCTGCCGTCCCTGATGGCCGCCTTTCCCTCAAGGCTGCCGATATTCGGGCCGTAATACATCGCCATCGCCCCTGGCGAGACGCCATCAAAGTTGATTTTATAGTGGCCCTGCTCTGCAGAGATATCGTAGCTGTTCCACATTCCTTTTCCTGCGTATTCCCAATATTCTCCGGCGGGCGAAGCAGGCTGCGGTAAGGCGGCAATTTTCTCTTTTATTAACCCCAGATTATATTGCGATCTGGCGTCTTTCTCATCAATCAGCAGCCAGGCTTTTGCCTTACGGTAGTCCCCCTGACGTATCCAGGTCAGCGCCACATTATTATAAGCTACAGCAATAGCGCTATCTGAAAGCTGGCAGCTCTCACTCCAGGCTACCTGTTCTGTATAGCTGTCGCGTGCCTTTTCATACTGCTTTGCTTTATAAGCTTTATCGCCTGCAGCCGCATAGTCCTTAATTTTCATACAGTCGACTTCAGGGTGTTCCGCATCGGCAAAAGCCATCATTGGGGAAACCATCAAAACGCCGGCCATGATTGCACGTAACATAGCTCTACCTTGTTAAATTAATGGACCTGTAGATTAACAAACCCCACCGTAAAGATAAGCCCTGTTAGTTATCACGCTGTCCTGAAGACTCGCCGTGACCTGATCTTAATCAATACCCGCCCGCGCATTCCTCCGCATATTTCCAGCCGGTGATAATAACGTTAGTTATTTTAAAAAATGAAACAGGTGGAGAAGATGAGGCTACAAAGAATGATTCTGAATGAGACTTGCTGGTTCGGGCCCGGTGCTGTCTCGCAAATCGTCCAGGAAGTCAGCCAGCGCAACCTGAAAAAGGCGCAGCTGGGACATCACGCCATGCAGGCCGCGGCGCCTGCATACTACGTCAACAGCCATACCGGCTGCCGGTCGCTTCTGGCTCCTCAATGCCACGAAATTACCCGTCCGGCAGACAAAGTCTGATGGTGACGTTATAGCTTGATACATGACAAAAAAGAGTAAGCGAACGCGGTGTTACTCTTGCCGCTTTGTTAACGAATACCTCGTTCAGGGACGATCACAGTGAAATATGCCTCCATACCTTTTAATCAGAACCACAATGGCTGGCTGCCCCAAACGCCCGCGCTTCGTCCTGCGCTGCGTGGCGACTGCGAAGCGGACTGGGCTATCGTCGGCGCAGGCTTTGCCGGTCTGGCCTTTGCGCGTCGGCTGGCCAGCCACAATCCGAACCTGAAAATCGTGGTGGTTGATGCTGCCAGCGCGGCGGAAAGCTCCTCAGCCAGAAATTCAGGGTTTGCCATCGGCCTGCCGCATAATATCGGCAGCTCGACCGCGGAGCTGAAAAAAGCGCGGAATTATCGATCCCTGCTGCAGGCCGGGATCGACGAACTGAAAACGATCGTGAAGGATCGCGAGCTTGAATGTGAGTGGGAACAGGTAGGGAAATATCACTGTCAGGCCGATGTGCGCAGCGAAAGCGTGCTGCAGGAGTACCGCGATAATCTGGAGTTAATGGCCGAGGACTATAAGATCGTTGACCGCGAGACGCTGTCGCAAAAGCTGGGCACCCATTTTTATCACAAAGGCATTTATACGCCGGGCGCGGTGTTGCTCAATCCCGCCAGCCTGGCGATTGGGCTGGCCGACACGCTGCCGGAAAACGTTATTCTCTATGAGATGACGCCGGTAATGGCTATTCACTACGGAAAAATAAATCGGCTCGTTACGCCGTTTGGCACGCTTTCTGCGCCAAAAGTCATGCTGGCAACGGCCGCCCTTTCCCGTGAGCTGGCACCATGTATCAGCAAACAAGCCGCTATGGCCACTTTTGCCAGCCTGACCGCGACGCTAACCGATGAGCAGTGCCAGCGG